>PLST01000116.1:0-3281 GCA_003164255.1 Acidobacteriaceae bacterium
GGGGCAAAGCCGAGAGCCCTGAAAAAGCCGCTCAGCCGTTCGTAGGCCGCCGCGTTGCCAGCTGGACGCAGAATCGAAATGCCCTTGATCATGAGTTGATTTTAGCGGAGCTAGCGGGGCTAGCTGAGTTATTGTTCCAGTCCTTAAACAGTGGCGCACGCTGTGAGAGGTTGCGAAAAGCAAAAGCAAAGGCAACCGCAGGTCCTTCGACTTGTTTGGCGGGCAATCTTGCCGATTGCACGCCAAACTTCGCTCAGAATGACATCGCTGTTGAAACGGCGAGCTCCGACCCGTGCGCTCTACGTGACGGAGCGCGGCTTGACGGAGATGACGGTTGCGGGAACCACGGTGTTGGCGCCGGGGGCGACGGGATAGAGGCATCCGGCGTCGTTGCCGCCGGCAGAGAGCGGCGTGCAGGCCGGCAGGTTCGGGCTATACTGCTGCGAATCTGTGGGCGGCGCGGAGGTGCTGACGTTGGTGGGAATGCTGATGAAGTGAATCAGGTTGTCGCCCGCGGTGGAGACAAAGAAGATGGTGTTATCGGGCGAAAACGTGCCGAAGAGCGGAGCCGTGGGCAAGGGGGTCGCCGGTATGCCTGCGGAACAGTTGGGTTTGGGTAATACGTCTTGGCAGAAGGTTACGTAGCCTGGCTGCTGGACCGGGCTGCCGTTGGCTTGGGGCAGGTAAAAGGGGAGCTGGACGGCCGCGGTGGACGTGCTGGGGGTGGTGTAGGTGATGAAGGCGATGGGCGCGGCCGTGGTGGTGGAGGCAGTGGTGGGAGCCGCACCGGTGACGACCTGATTGACGGCGGTGGCATTGGTAACGCCGGTCAGATTCACTGTGCCATTGAGCGTGGGGTTGGTGGAGAGAGGCTTCATGGTCTCCACCTGATTGGGCGGCGTGCCAGTGGTGGATTCAGGGCAGAGCGGCGTGGCCGAAATGGCGAGTCCGATGTCGCCGAGCGTAATGCTGCTTCCGCTGAGCGAAGCACCCAGCATGTGGGCGCCGTCGGCGGTAGCTCCCAAGACGCTGGTCGGCAGATTGAGGGAATCGCTTTGGGGATAGAACTGAATGCTGGCGTTGTTGCCGACCGTGCCGGAGGGGCACCAGGTGTGGGCGACGGTAGAATTGCCGGCAAGATACGCGCCAATGCCGGGAACCGTAACGGCGACGTTCTGGGCACCACCGGAGGCGGAGAGATCGTAGGTGCTCCAGCCAGTGTTGACGTTGTAGACGTAGAGCCTGTTGGTGTGATTGGCTCCAGCCGCGGCGTTGTCAACGATGTAGAGGGTATTGGAATCGGGCGTCCAGGCGGCAGCCACTCCCATTCCGCCATAGCTAGCCGTTGGGCCGGAAGACGTGTTGTAGAGATAGAACAGACCGCGGACCTGATCGTTGATGACCAACTGATTGTTGTTGGGCGCGACGGCGAGCACGATGCCGGGCGCCGATGTGTCCTGCTTGTTGAGGGAGTTGCCTGCCGTGGAGTAGATCATCAACTCGCGGGGCGAACCGAAGTAGAGGTTGTTGCCGGCCTGGTCCATCACCATGGAGTTGGGCACGAAGGGCAGACGCACGGTGGAGCCGGGGTTGCCGGTGAGCAGTTCTATGGAAGAGAAATACTGCGACTGGCCGGGCGCCCCGAACCAGACGAAGTCGCTGGTGGTGCCGGGGACGGTGATGCCGACGGGATTGGAAGAGAGGGACAGGCCGTTGCCATTGAGGCCAAATTCATTGATGGGGGCGGGATTGCAACTGGACGGCTCGCACACGGCATAGATCGACGCGACACCGGGAAAAGCGGCAGTGATGGCACCTCCACTGCTTACCGTGATGTCAACGGGGTTGGTGGATTCGTAAGAGAGGTTCAAGCCATTGATGGGGTTGCCAAGCGTGTCGAGGACCGCGGCGGTGAGATTTTGCGAGACGCCCTGGGTGACGACGCCTTTTGTGCCCCCGCCAGCCAGCGCGACTTTGATGGACGCGGCCGGGCAGGTGGAGAAGTAGCCGGCCGACGATGACGATTGCGAGATGGTTGCCGTGATGGAAGTGGTACCGGGCTGCTGGGCCGTAATGACGTTGGTGGTGGAATTGAACGTGGCGACACTGGAGTTGCTGACCGAGTAATTGAGCGTGCCGATGGACGCAGAGCAAAGCGGGACCGAGGTAACGCCCGGGGCCAGACCGGCTGTGCAGGCATAATTCGCCGGGGATACCGAAGGCGGGGCGCAAAACTCATACTGATTGCCGTTGCTGACGTAGCAGGCCTGGGCGTCAAGCGACGCCTGCTGGTTCTGCGAGAGGCATTGCTGCGGCGAGGAGCTGGAAAGCGATGTGGTGACCAGACTGATGGCGGTGACCGGAGCGTGAATGTAAACGGCGACGGGGTTGGAGGTGACGGAATAGGCTGTGGCCGTGATATAGGCAACGGAGTAAGGTAAGCCGCCGGTGGATGGCAAAGGATTGGGGTAGTAACAGTTGGTGTAGTCGGCAATGCCGCCGCCGGTGTTGCGGTTCCACGTGCCCGCGCAAAGTTGGCCGGAGGGAGAGACGTCGACGATCTGATTGTTGGTGGTGCCGTAACTGACAGCGTTGGCACCAATCGAGGCCGCATTGCCCTTGCAGGTGAAGGCAGAGGGAGACTGTATCTGGGTAGTTTGCCCGTAGGCCAACGATATCCCGGCGACCTGCGGCTGCAGGATGATGGAAGTGACGTCGGTGTCCTTCGGGCCGTAGCCCTGGCCGTTGCAGTAGTTTCCCTGCGGATTGCGCGTGCAACCGGAGATGGAAATTCCAGCCGGAAGGGCCAGGCCAAGCAAACAAACAAGCGTCAAGAACCGCCGCATGAATCCTCCCCGCTCCGCGCCGTCGAACCGCGGAACGGTCGCTAAGAACACGTAAAGAAAAATGAGTTATTGCCTTCCCACTTCGAGCGTCGGGTCGGCCCGTAACAGGTGGATCGCACCCAGGCTCGATATCCCCGGCGGCACACTGCCGCACGCGGCCGAAGAGGCGAGACGCACACTGAATACTCCAAGAAAAAAGTGTATCAGGGCGGGCCTACCTCTGGCATTGAACAGTCTGTCCGGTAGTGGGGCAATTTCAAGAAAACCATCCCTCGGGGGCTAAAGCCCGCGTTCGTTTTGCGGCCTTTGCGGCACGAGTGAACTCGTGCCCTTTCAAAACGGCTTGAAACTGCCCCACTACCGGCTGTCCTCCGGTTCCGCTCATCTGATTAATAGACTGGCGCGGGGCCGGATGGAGAGCAAAAGACAGGGACT
>PLST01000116.1:3353-3531 GCA_003164255.1 Acidobacteriaceae bacterium
ACGTGAAGGTCGCGCAGAGCATGCCAGAACTCGAAGGACTGGGGCGCGGGACACTCGCCATCGCGGTCGCCCACGACCGCAAGCGTGGGGGTGGTGACGTTCTTAATGAAGGAGATGGCAGAACTCTTGGCGTAGACCTCGGGGTCGTCGTATACCGAGGCGCCGAAGTAGGGAATCA
>PLST01000606.1:0-197 GCA_003164255.1 Acidobacteriaceae bacterium
GAAGGACGATCGATGGCCAATTTAGAAGGAAGAATTGCGCTGGTAACCGGTGCTTCGCAGGGAATTGGGAGGGCGTGCGCGCTGGAACTGGCGCGTGCCGGAGCGACGGTGGCGCTGGCGGCGCGCAACGAAGTCAAGCTGGCAGAAGCAGTGGCAGAGATTGAGGCGGCCGGCGGGCAAGCCGCCGCGCTTCCGCT
>PLST01000606.1:222-909 GCA_003164255.1 Acidobacteriaceae bacterium
ACCAACCTGACGGGAACTTTTCTGCTGACGCAGGCGCTGCTGCGGCCGATGCTCAAGAATCGTTGGGGGCGGATCATCAATATCTCAAGCGTGGTGGGGCGGACCGGGCAGGCAGGCCAGGTGAACTACGCGGCCAGCAAGGCGGGTTTGATCGGGTTTACGCGGTCACTGGCGCGCGAAGTTGCGTCGCGGGGAATCACGGTGAATGCGGTGGCTCCCGGCTACATTGAGACGCCCATGACGGCGGTTCTTGACGAAAAACAGCGGACGGCCATGATGGCGCAGATACCGCTTGACCGTCCGGGGACGGACGCGGACATTGCGCAGGCCGTCTTGTTTCTGGCCTCCGATGGCGCGTCGTACATCACCGGCCATGTGCTTGATGTGAACGGCGGGATGTTCATGGGCGGCTGACGGCCTCTCGTGCCAGCACATTTAATTCACGTTATGCCTGCCTTCTTCCGATAAGACGAGTGAGAAGGCACGTATGGCGACTCTTTTGGCCTCAGCAAATGCTCCCGCGAAGGTTTCGCCGGAGCTTGCCGTCGATTTGCGTTATGTGGCGCGGCAACCGATCCTCGACCTCCATGGGCGGCTGCATGGATACGAATTGCTGTTCAGAAATGGCCCGGGGGTGGCCTTTCACGGAGACGGCAATCTGGCCACGCGCACGATGCTCGACAACTC
>PLST01000606.1:916-5000 GCA_003164255.1 Acidobacteriaceae bacterium
GTGCGTGCCGAAGGCTGAAGGCCGCTGGATTCCGCATCGCGCTGGATGACTTTGTGTGGAAGCCGGGGATTGAACCCCTGCTCCAGTTGGCTGACTACGTCAAGGTGGACTTCATCCAAACCGGGCCGAGCGCGCGGAAAAAACTGCTGCGCCAGTTGAGCGATTACGCAGTGGCGCTGATTGCCGAGAAAGTGGAGACCCGCGCGGAATATGAACAGGCGCGCGCGGAGGGCTTCACGCTGATTCAGGGATATTACTTCTGCCGGCCGGTTCTGCTGAAGAACCGGAGCGTGCCCAGGAACCGCCTGTCCCAGGTTGAGATTCTTCGCATGCTGCACGACGAAGCCATCGATCTGCATAAACTGAGCAAGCTGGTGAAACGTGACACCTCGCTCACCTATCGGCTGCTGCGCCTGATCAATTCGCCCCTGTGTGCGGTTCGACAGGAAGTTTGCTCAGTACAGGGAGCGCTGATTGCTGTTGGAGAGACTGTTTTCCGCCGCATTGCCACACTCGCGATCACGAGCGAACTGAATGGCGACCAGCCGGAAGAGGTGTTGCGGATGGCCTTTGTGCGGGCGCGGTTCTGCGAATTGGCTGCCCGGTTTTGCGCGCTCAACTCCGCTGAGCAGTATCTGCTGGGAATGCTCAGCCTGCTGCCGGCCATGCTTCGCCTGCCGATGGAAGAACTGACGCCTACGTTGCCGCTCCGCAATGAGATCAGAATGGCGCTGGAAGGCGCGAAGGTTCCTGAAGGAGTGCTGCTCGCCTGGCTGAGCAGCCACGAACATGCTGATTGGGATGCCTGCGGCTCCATTGCCTGCGCAGGCCGACTGGACGAAGACAAGCTTGTGAGTTGTTATGCGGAGGCTGTGGTCTGGGCCGAATCTGCGCTCCACTTTTTCTAGAGCGCTTGCCTGATCTCGATTTCAGCAGCATTGCCACGCCGGATACGCGAACAATCACCCCATGCGCGGGGTATCATCGAGCCAATCCGCTCTGCGCCANNTACCTGCATTCGGCTGGCATCCGCGTGCCAGGCGCCTTGACTGAGTGCATACCGGAGCCTTCACGCCAGCCGATGGAGGAGATCTCGTGATCGATTCAACCAATCCTCATGATTCAGGCTCAACTTCTGCCCCGGCGCCGTTTGACCATGCGCCGCAGGTTCCCATGGGATCCGGCGAGCTGCTGGAACGAATCCACAGGCTGTTGCGGTCGCACTTGCGGCTGTTTTTTGGCATTGCAGCGGTTCCTGCGGCTGCAATTCTCTTACTGATCGCGGCAATGTTCAGCTTCATGATTCCCGCAATTCTTGCGCAGGGAGCCGGGACCTCCGCTCCTGCTGGAGCGCTCACTGGCGGTGTTCCCAAGTGGTTCCCGGCGCTGGTTCTCCTCGCCTATCCAATCATCATCGCGGTCTATGCGCTCTACATGCCGGCGGCTAGCTTTGCCGCGATGCAGGCCGACCGCGGTGTCGTGGTGAGCTTCAGGCAGGCATATAGAGTGGCCTGGAGCCGCTTCGGCCGCTCCTTGTGGCTGATGATTCTCATGGTGCTTTGCATCATGATTCCAATCATGGTCGTCGGGGCACTGCTGGCGGGCGGGATGGTTTGGGTGACAGGCGTAAAAGCGGGACCAGCCAGCGCGTTCTTTCTGGTTCCGCTGCTGCTGATGCTTTATCTTGGAATCCTTGTTTATTCAATCCTGATGATGATCCGGCTTGCGGTGGCTTATCCGGCGGCTGTCGAGGAAGAGTTATCTGCCTGGGACAGCATCGTGCGCAGCGTGAAGCTGACACAGAATGCGATGGGCCGCATCTTCCTGGTTTTGGTGGTGGTCTATGCGGTTATTTATGCGGCAATTCTGGTGTTCATGCTTGTTTTTTTCTTTTTAGCTGCGCTTGTGGCCATCGCCGCTGTTGCAACGCACGTGACGCGAGGCTCGGCGCCGTTTCTCATCCTTTCGGGCGTCGGCGTCCTGGGATACAGCCTTGTAATGATGGCTGCCACACTGCTTTCCTATTCCGCCCTGACTACGGCAACGGCCGTGATCTATCACGACCAGCGACGGCGCCTTGATGACCTTTCAGCCATCCAGCCTCTGAGCTGATGAACTATCGGCAACGGCAACCGGCAGTATACTGGTGCGTTCCCGGAGGCATGAGGTTCGCGCCTCTGTGTACCTTGCGCAGTCTGGAGAGATCATGTCAACGACAAGTGGAACCATGGTGAGCCTTCTGGCTCTTTGCTTCGCAACGACCCTCGCAGCTCAGACCACGATTGCCAGTCCTGTGAGAGTGACTTCTCCCAAGGGCCAAATCACTCTGCTGCTGTCAGAGGCTGGGGCTGCCACAAACAGCGGCAACCTTTCCTCAGGCAATTTGACCTACGCGGTTGAATTCCACGGCAAGCGCATCATGGAAACTGCGCGCCTGGGCCTCGACCTGGTGGGTCAGCAGCCACTGGGTCCGGGCATGCGCCTGGTTGCGTCTCAGGCTGAAAAGGCCGACGACACCTATACGATCCCTGTGGGGAAGACCAGCAGTGTGCGTGACAACTACAACGGCGTGCTTGCGGATTTTGCTGACGCTGGCGGGCGCAAGTTGACCATCGAAGTGCGCGCATTCGATGACGGCGTAGCTTTCCGGTATGTTGTGCCCGATCAGCCGGCTTTGAAGCAGGTCCGCATTGCGAATGAGCTGACTGAGTTCGCCTACGTCAAGGACGCAACCACATATCCGCTGATTCTGGATGGAAACCAGTCGTCCTATGAAGACACATACCAGCTGCGGGAAGTGAGTGGGCTGCATCCCGACTGGCTGATCGGGCTGCCTTTGCTTGCCGAGGAGCCGGGACTGGGCTGGGTGGCGATCACCGAGGCGAATATCGACAACTTCGCAGGTATGTATGTGCGCAAGGAAAAACAGTTTCTCTCCCATGGCGTTAAAGCGGATTTGTCACCGTTGGCAAATCAAGCCGGCGTTATTCAGCCGGGCGTTGCCGTTGAGACTTCAACGCCGTTCAACAGTCCGTGGCGGGTGCTGATGATCGCGGACGAACCGGGACGCATGATCGAGTCCAACATTGTTCTCAATCTCAATCCGCCGTCAAAGATCGCAGATACATCGTGGATCAAGGCGGGCAAGTCGGCGTGGGACTGGTGGTCAGGAGAGGCCGCGCCCAGCGTGACCTTCAAAACCGGCATGAACACCGCGACGATGAAGCACTACATCGACTTCGCCTCGGCTTCAGGATTCCCATACATGTTGATCGACGCGGGCTGGGCAGCGGCGCCGAACCGGACCGGCCCCGAAGACTACGCCAGCCTGGCAGACATTACGCGCGTGACCCCGGAAATCGACATGCCGGAGCTGCTGCGCTACGCGAAAGAGAAGNNACGTCAAAATCTGGCTGTGGTCGCACTGGACCTCAGTGGACAAATACATGGACCAGGCCTTTCCGCTTTTTGAGCAATGGGGTATTGCGGGCGTGAAGATCGATTTTATGAACCGCGATGACCAGTGGATGGTGGGCTTTTATCACAGGGTGATCGAATCGGCTGCCGCGCATCATCTGATGATCGATTTCCATGGCGCGTACAAGCCCGACGGTTTGAGGAGAACCTATCCAAACCTGGTGACGCGGGAAGGTGTGATGGGCAAGGAGTACCTGAAAATGAGCGCGCGCACGAGTCCTGTGCACAACGCGACACTGCCGTTTACGCGCATGCTGGCCGGCCCCATGGATTACACGCCCGGCGCGTTTGGGAACACCAACCGCGAGAATTTTGTGCAGCGGAACTTTATGCCCATGAGCCTGGGAACCCGGGCGCAGGAGCTGGCGCTTTACGTGGTCTTCGAGAGCCCGCTGGAAATGGTGTCGGACTATCCCGAGCACTACGCCGGACAAAAGGAGTTCGACTTTATCAAGCGCGTGCCTTCCACCTGGGATGAAGTTCACGCGATTGGCGGCAGACCGATGGAGTGGATTTCGCTGGCGCGCCGGAGCGGTAACGACTGGTACGTGGGCTCACTGACGAACTGGGATGAGCGCGATGTGAAGGTGCCGTTGGACTTTCTGGG
>PLST01000632.1 GCA_003164255.1 Acidobacteriaceae bacterium
AGCTTGGTGTAGGTTGAGGCCACCATGGTCACTTCGCTCATCACCGTCGGAATTCCCGCTGCCTTGATGGCGGCCGCCACGGCTTCATACGAAGCCGGCTCAGTGATGACCTCCCAGGCGTCTCCTTCGTCATTCAGGTCTTCGCCACCGTGCTCCAGCACAATTTCCATCAACTGATCTTCAGTAGCTGCGGACTTCTCAACGGCAATCAGACCCTTCTTTGAGAACATGAACCGCACAGAGCCCGACTCGCCGAGGTTGCCACCGTTCTTTGAGAACGCGTGTCGAATCTCGCTCACGGCCCGATTGCGGTTGTCTGTCGTCACATCGACAATGATGGCTACGCCGCCCGGGCCGTAACCCTCAAATGAAATCTCTTCGTAACTGACGCCTTCCAGTTCCCCGGTACCGCGCTGGATGGCGCGTTTGATGTTGTCCTGCGGCATGTTCTCAGCCTTGGCCGCGGCAACGGCGGTGCGCAATCGGGCGTTGGTGTCAGGGTTTCCGCCACCTTTGGCGGCGACGGCGATTTCCTTGAGCAGACGCGTGAATATCTTGCCGCGCTTAGCATCCAGCGCGCCCTTTTTGTGCTTGATTGTGGCCCACTTGGAATGGCCTGACATGGGAACCTCAAAATTCGCTTAGAGATAATGGCGCAGGGTCGCACCGAACCTGCTAAGTATACCATTTGCGTGGCTTGGCGGCCTACCGGTTTTGGCGCTGTAGCCCTCCGCCGCGCTGGTTGGAAGGGGGCCGATTCGAGGCCGGCAGGGCGATCGTTCAGGAGCCTGCCCCGTCCCATAATGTCTGAAAACGATGCAGCGGGACACGACCTCAACAATCTGCAATGTTCCGGCTTCACAAATTGCCACGTGCTTCTTGCGAACGATATGATTTTGGTCAGGAGAGACCCCAGACTTCCTGTCTGGCCTGTCAGGGCCTCAAAATCTTGATCGAGATTTGCAGATTGCCATGGCGCCTAGGCGTCCGGCGACAATAGATTTGCAGCAGAATTTGCACCGGACAGTTTATTTTCATGATGTTGGGAAAGGTCGGGCATGAATCAGGCCTTGCAGGCGAACCTGGAAGCGAGCTTGGGAAAGGCCGGCAAGTTCACGGCGATATGGCAATCGGAGCCGAATGGGCGCGACTTTCCCTTGTTTACGTGGATGTCGAAGCTCTTTGAGCCCTACGTTTCCGAGGTGATTTTCGACAGCAGCCACCAGGTTGTGAAGGATAATGCAATCCTGTTCGACGCCTGGGTTTATGCGCGCGACCCAGCCTACTATGCGCGGTTTCACGGCAAGAATGCATTCCTGGTGCATCCCTTCGATGAATTCCTCGACCTGGGAGTCGACCGCTACCAACATTTCCGCGGCGTCTTCCGCATGATCTGGTCCAATGTCTTCAATCCCAAACATGTGATGGTATTTCCGCTGGGCAGTTATCTCGACGAGCCTCCGGCAACTGTGGTGCGAGCCTCGGAGCGGCGCTACGCGTGGTCGTTTATAGGCGAGGCGGGAAAGGTCTCCCGGCCAGAGATGGTGCGCGCGTTTTCTCCCCTTGAGCCGCACATTTGCTTGTCGGAGACGCCGGTCCGCGGAATTACGTTCTTCAATTACAAGAAGGACGCACTGGGACGAAAGCGGATTCCCAAGCAGGACTTTTATCAGATCCTGGGGCAATCCGCGTTTGCGCCGTCTCCGCAAGGAAATGCGACGCTTGAGTCTTGCCGTCCGTACGATGCGCTTGAAGTCGGCGCGATCCCGATTGTCGAACGGCGATTGACCATGGACTACTACAAGAGCCTGCTGGGAGACCATCCGCTTCCGACTGTGACTTCCTGGACGGAAGGACGCAAGTTCGCGATCAAACTTCTGAAAGATCCTGCCCGGCTCGATGAATTGCAACGGACGTGCGTGGAGTGGTGGAAGGACTACAAGGCCGACCTGATCGGCAGAATTGGATCTTTCCTTGAGGCGCGCTCAAACACGCACGACGATCTTGTTCCGCTCAAATCGAACCTGCCCAACCTGCCGTTTTGGCAATACGCTGAGCTTCTGCGCCACCACGACCTTCCGGGATTCAGCAGACGAATAGCTCAGCAGGCTCAGAGAATCGTCCGGCAAAAGAAGTGGCGGCTGGCGATCACGAAGGATGGGGACATTTAGAGTAGATTCTGAAACGTTGTAGGCCAACGAGCTTTCTCTCAGGGGCTAAAGCCCGTTGATTTTCATTGATCCTGAGCGGCGCAGCTAAAGCCGCGCCCTTTCAAAACTGGTCTACGGTAAATGCACAAATGCTTTAGACCTGGAGATTTCCTAGGCGAAGGTGTCGCCATCGCGCAACATGCGTCCTTCGCGATCCTTGTCGGAGATCACGACATCTTCGGGAGAGACCGGCCAGGGTATCGCCAGGTCCGGATCATTCCACCGGATAGTTCGCTCTCCAGGTGCGGAGTAGTAGTCGGTCACTTTGTAGGCAAATCCGGCTACCTCGCTGAGAACCAGAAAGGCGTGGCCGAAGCCTTCGGGGATCCATAGCATCTTGCCGTTCTCGCCGCTCAGCTCGACCGCAACATGCTTGCCAAATGCGGGCGAGCTGCGGCGAAGATCCACGGCCACATCGAGCACAGCGCCATGCGTCACCCGCACCAGCTTTCCCTGGGGCTGCAGGATCTGATAGTGAATTCCGCGCAAAACGTTTTTTGTTGAGAGAGAGAAGTTATCCTGGGCCCACTCCTCAGGCAGGCCGGCCTTAGTCATCTCGCGCTTGTTGAAGGTTTCAAAAAACAAGCCTCGATTGTCCCGATGAATGCGCGGCGTCAAGACAAGGACGCCTGGCAGAGATGTCTCGTCGATCGTCATGGCCGCTCGCTCCCGGGATTCGACCGTTTGTCCTCGAGCAACGCAAGCAGATACTGTCCGTATGCGCTCTTCTTGATGGGCTGTGCCAGTGCCTCAAGTTGCTCGGCCGTGATAAATCCCTGACGGAAGGCAATCTCTTCAGGACAGGCAATGTTGAGCCCCTGACGCCGCTCAATGGTGTGAACGAACATTGCGGCATCGAGCAGAGATTCATGCGTACCCGTATCCAGCCAGGCCATTCCGCGGCTCATGATCTCCACATTGAGTTTGCCGGCTTCGAGATATCGCCTGTTCAGGTCAGTAATTTCCAGTTCCCCACGTGCCGAGGGCTTCAGCGTCGCGGCAATTTTCGCAACCTGATTGTCGTAGAAGTAGAGCCCTGTAACGGCGAAGCGGGATTTCGGTTTCGGCGGTTTTTCTTCCAGGCTAACGGCGTGACCCTCGCCGTCAAACTCCACCACTCCATAGCGCTGCGGGTCTTCTACCTGATAGGCGAATACGGTGGCGCCCTCTTCAAGCTTCGCCGCAGACTGCAATTGCTGAGAGAATCCCTGGCCGTAAAAAATGTTGTCGCCAAGAATCAGCGCGCTCGGTTGGTTGCCGATGAATTCCTTGCCGATGAGGAACGCCTGCGCAAGGCCGTCGGGACTGGGCTGCACCGCGTACTCGATCTCGATGCCCCACTGCTTGCCGTCGCCCAGCAACTCCTTGAA
>PLST01000591.1 GCA_003164255.1 Acidobacteriaceae bacterium
ACCAACGATTCATCCGGAGTCCCGTCGGGACGGCGCCGCGTTCCGGAGAATCCAATCGTTGCCTTTCCGGAGGGAGCGTGAGGCTTCAGACTCACGAATAAGAACCGTAGCAATGTTTTGAAAAGGCGCGGCTTTAGCTGCGCCATCAACGATGCCAAATAAACGAGGGCTTTAGCCCCCGAGGTACGCTTTTCGGGCCCTTAGCTCAGGCTCGGCACATTGTCACCACTCTGAGACAGCGCCGATCGGCGACGATTCCATCACGGTTAACTTCCGGATTGGCCGAATCACCCACAGAATCAAACCCAATGCGCGAAAACTTCCCACAAGCCGACTTGCCGGGACCAATCAGCTGGAAGATAGCATTAGAAATAGATCTAACATGAGTTCAATTCGGTTCCAGTGCACTTTTCCTTCAAATCAAGGTCAATTTGAGCGTTTAGTAACCTGGTCTCACCTCGGCGCATGGATCGGATCGTCTGCTCCAATCACCGCCTATTGCAAAAGCTTGGTCACTTCCTGCTGCACGACGTTGGCCTGGGCCAGTGCCGAGATCCCTGTCTGCATCAGGATCTCGTACTTTGCCATATCCGAGGTAACGGAGGCGTAATCAGTGGCCTGAACCGCGTTCTGCGCAGCCTGCACATTTTCCATCTGCGTGCCAAGGACCTGGCTAATTGCGCCAAGCGTGTTGATCTGCGAGCCGATATAGCCGTCCTGCGCGGCCACGTCTTTGATGGCGGAGTTGAGGGCAGTGAGTGCAGTCTGCGCGTCAGTGGCGTTGAGCAGGTCGGTGCTGCTGAGGTTCTGGCCAGCTTTGGCGGAGTAGCTGATGGTGGCGACGCCGCTGGTGGAGTAAGAGCCGGAGGTAAAGGTGGCGGCGGCGTTACTGGATTGCGAGGTGTCGGAATCGTAGACGGAGTTGGTGGCGTCGTTGGAGAGGCCAATGCTGTAGGCGGTTGATGGCGTGTAGCTGAGCGATGCGCCGGCGGGGGCGGGATCTTCAATATCCGTAGTGTTGACGGTAAAATCTCCGGCCGCGCCCTCGACGTTCGAGGTCAGCAGCAGATATTGCGTTCCATTCCCATTGGTTTCCGCAGTCGCTGTCACACCTAGGCCTGCAGCGGATATGTCGTTTGCCTGCTGGGTCAGCGATTCGCTGGAGTCCAACCTGAGGCTGTTGCCGTCCGTCGACTCGCCTTCCCAATTGTCTGGCATTGTGACGGTGAGAAGGCCAGACAGTTTGCCGCCGGCGGCAATCCCGGTGATTTCGCCGGTGGCATAGCCTCCTTCGTTAGCCAATCCCAGGGTTGAGTTGATGGTGATCGCGCCCACGGTATTGTAGCTGGGTGCGGTGAGCGTAAAGTAGTCTGCGGTGTTATTGTCCGTGCGCCCTAAAACCTCATTATCGACCCATCCTGCCTGTCCCAGCGTGGAGTTGGAATAGCCGCCTATGTCCCAGAAGTCCAAGCCGTCGCCGTATTTCTCCACGTTGACGCCGACGTCCTCTACAGTGGAGGGACTGGGGTTGGCCACCGTGAGCACCAGAGTGCCTGTCGGGTTGGTATCGAGGCCGCACTCACCTAAATCGGCATCGGTGGGATCGGAGCCGTCGGGCTCTGCAACCGTAATCACCTGCGCAGCGTTGGGGTTGGAGGCTCCTCCGGAGGTTTGGGTGACGGTATCGAGACTGCTGACGTCCGATGCGTTAAAGCCGCCGCTGAAACTTACCGCCTCGCTGTCGCCCCCGCCGGTGGTCAGGTCGCCGATGGTTGTGGACACCGGAAAAACCGCGACGGTGCCGTTATTACTACTAAGATAGATGACATTCTGGGAGGAATCGTAGCCTGCCGTAACTCCCATATTTCCGCTGTTGATCGCGCTGATCAAGCCGTCGACCGTGGTGTCGGTATTCAGGGTGATTGTGGGCCCTGTTATGCCCAGTCCCGCGTTGGTATCGTTAATGGTCAAACTGCCGGCAGAGAGCACGTCGCTTTCGCTGGTGAACGTTCCCAGGGTGCCGTCTGCTTCGAGACAGGCGTTGTTAAGGGCAGTGCCTCTGCCGTTGCCCGAGGTGACCGTAGAGTCCGTTACAAAGGACGCCTGTATGTTGTCGCCTTTGTTCGGAACCTGCGACATTACATTCAGGCTGCCGGTGCTGCTGTCGTAACTGCCCAACAGACCTAGATTCCAGCAGTCGCTGCTGTTGAGCTCCGTGATCAGGTCTTGAACCTTCATGCCGGTGGTCATGATTTGCTGAGTTCCGCCGTCCACTGTCGTCAGGGTGAGAGTTCCCGAGGGAAGCAGAGTGCCGAGGCTGCCAAACGTACCCAGCGAGAGGCTGGGAGCCTGCACTGAAGGGTCGGCCAGGGTGTCGGAGAGCACATTGACTCCCGCACCGCTAGAGGTCATCGACATGACTGGAGTGCCGGCCCCGTCGGAAACCTCCCCTATATTTGTTGTAAGTCCCAGGCTGGAAGCCTGAATAGCGGTGGCCAGATCGTTGAACGACTCGATCTTCGTGCCGCTGTAGGTCTGGCCCATGGTAAAGGTATCTGTAGTGCTGCCCACCTGGACGGTGACGGCGCCGGTGAGCGTGTCGGTAGCCGTCCCGCCACAGGACATCTGCAGAACTACGTCATCAGATCCCATCCCCCAGGGCTCGTTCTGGGCCGCGGCAGTGGTTTGCGTGCCGATGTTGAACGTGTCGATCCCGCTGCCGGTCGAGCCGGTATCCTGCAGGCCTTCGGATGGGGTTACGGTAAACGCTCCCGCCGCGCCGGGGGTGTTCGAGATCAGATCGATGGTCTTGTTGACGCTATCGTAGGAGGCCGCGACCCCCACGTCGTCCTCGTTGATAGCAGACACAAGGTTCTGCACCGTTTCGCCGCTGTAGACGTTCACTGTTCCCGTCGAGGAGCCGGCGACGTTGAAGGCCAGACTGCCGGTGGAAAGCACATCGTTGGCGCTGGCATAGGCGCCCAAAGTGCCGGTGGATACCGTTGCCGGGTCGGCGATGTCGTAGAGCTGGGATGAATCGATGGTCAACAAATTGTCGAATGCCGCGTCCATCGGGGGGCCGACCACCTGCAACTCGCCGTAGCCATCCAGGGTCTGGGCGGTTGCCGTCAAGCTATCGCCCAGGCTATTGATGTAGCTGGCCAGGCCGTTGAGCGTGGCGGGGTTGTTGCCCATGTCGTTCACGTTGATGGTCAAAGGGTTGCCGCTGCCCACCGTGAATGTGATGGAGCCATCCAGGGTGTCGGTGCTGCTGGTGCCGCTGGCGTCGGCCACGACGATGGGGTCCTGGATTGCACCTTGATAACCGCCGTAGTCGTATTCTTCGTTATCGCCTTCGTCCACGTTTCCATAAAATTGTTGGACTGTAGCGGTGGTGAAACCCGCGGCCGTGCCTGAGCCGGTGGATACCGCGGTGAAGTCCGTCGAATCGGAGCCCCCGCCGCCTGAACCGCCAGAACCGCCGCTGCCGCCAGAACCGCCTGAGTCGCCTGAACCGCCCGAGCCACCGCTTCCGCCCGAATCGCTGTCGCCGCTGCTCTGCGATGCGCCATTGGAAGCGATGATGGAGAGCGCGCCGTCGGCGGAGGAGAGATTGGACAAGGCCAGGCTTTGCGAGCCGTCGGCGTTGGTGACGACCATGGCGTTGACGCCGTAACCGCCGGCGGCGCCGCTGGTGGAGCCGGTGCCGTTGTTGATGTACGAGGCTAGGGTGGAGAGTGTGTCGTTAGTGCCGGAGGCGAGGGTGATGGTTTGCGCGGCCGCGTTGCCCACCTGGATGGTGACGGTTGCGCCATCGAGCAGGGCTGCGCCTGAGGCAAGGCCGCCCGCTTCGAGGATGCCGCTGGTGGGGACCGTATCGGGATCGACGCCGGCCGCAACCACGGAGCCGGTGATCTCGATGCCCGTCTCCAGGTTCGCTGCGGCTTCGCTTACTGAGTTTGTCCCCTCCGCCTGGCCCACGGCTGCGGAGCCTGCCGCTCCTGCTGTTGTAAACGTTGCAGTCAGCCCAAGCCCCGAACCGTTGATCGCGTCCATCAACCCCTGTGCCGTGTCGTTATAACTGGTGCCCGAGCCAACCGTGATCTTCTGCGTCTTTGTTACCCCGCCCGACAGGTAATTCACGTCGATGCTGGTCGTCGCGGAGCCAAGGGTGTCGCCCACCTGCGCATTCCTGCCGGAGGTGGAGAGATTAATAAACGCTGCGCCCTCGCTCCCTGTTGCCCCGCTGTACGCAACCGCGCCATCCGTGTCGCCCACGTTCGACGACGAAAGCGAAGATAGATTCAGTGCGTCAACAGACGCGCCGCCCGTTGAAGAATCCCCGGTGTAGACATTCGTCAAAGAGTTGAAAACCTGCTTGTCGTTGTAGGTGGTCGTCGCCCCCACATTTGAAATCTCCGACAGAATCGATTGATACTCCTGGTCTGCGGCCGCGTTCTGCCTGGCGTTCAGAGTGCCGTTCGAGGACTCCGTGGCCAGCGTCACGGCGCGGTCGAGAAGCGAGGTCACTTGCGACAGCGCCCCGTCAGCCACCCTCAACAACCCAACACCCTCCTGCGCGTTGGTTTGGGATTGGGCGAGTGCCTGTTGATTGGCCTGAAGGCTGTTAACGAGCGAGAGCCCAGCCGCGTCATCGGCGCCCGAGTTTATCTTCGATCCCGAAGACAACTGCTGAAGAACCTTGTTGAGGTTGGATGTGGCGTTGCGGAGATTGTTCTCAGCCGAGAGAGCCGCGAGATTATTCAAAACACCCAGGGACACAGCACTCACCACGCGGATGCGGGGGTCCCGGAACCTGCCGAGGAGACAGTCCCAGTGACTTCGGAGTATCGAGGTCTACTGCTCCCAGATAACGTTACGGCCACATCTGGTCTCTGTATCGGCTTCAGGCATTTATCCCGCATGCGCTCCCTGTTTTGACTCGACTCCGCACAAAGCAGGATTAGAAACGAACACAAGGCGTGGGGCGAGGCTTGGCGGGACGGCGCACAGATCCTCGATTGACGCCGATACGCGATTCCAGCGCCGCAAGACGCTTGAAATGCCGGATCAGTAACGGTAAACGCCGTAGCGTCCCCGACGCAACCTGCCCCACAACGGGCACGGAACAAGACAACCGCCGCAAAAATTCCTCTTCCCCTTTTGCAGATAATTACCCGCCCCCGGCGCACAATCACACCATAGGCGATTTTCCGGGGACGCAGCGGTCCAAAATCCTCTCGTTCCCCGGAAATCGCCCGTACAGCGGTTTCGATTCTGCTCCTGACAGAAACATGGACGCCAAGGGTCATTTTTCTCTCCGTGGTCCCGGCGACAATCGGGGTCCCCAGGGAGCGGTCCCTGCTTCCTGGGGTGATCGACAGGTCTTCGCCTCCGGGGTGGAAGAAAATGCCACCTCGCATGAACTTCAAACGGCAGCACTTGAATCGAAACCGCTCTAAACCCTTTGCCCTGACGATTCTGCGGCGATCTTCAAGGGAATCACAAATCTAGCGCAGATGCCTCACCATAACCCCTTTTTTTAGAGGACTTTAGCCACAGAATCCGGATAGGGGGGGGATAGGAGACAAGCTATATGTATCAAGAATGCCGCCACATCATGCCAAGCGGAAACCGTTGCCACTCACCGGCCCTGTCCGGCACCAATTTCTGCTACTTCCATACCCGCCTCCATACCAAGGTCAAAGACCACACCTCCAAATTCGAGGAATCGGTCACCATCCCCGTACTGGAGAACCGAACCTCGATTCAACTCGCGCTCTCCCAGGTGCTCAATGCGTTCGGCTCCAAAAAACTCGACACGCGGCAGGCCTACACCCTTCTCTACGGCCTCCAGATTGCCTCGCAGAATATCGGGGACAAAGACCTCCAGTCTTACGGCGCAGTGGAGTCCGTCTCCTCCAGCGAAGATGGCGATGAACTGGCCCCTGAAGAGCACGTCTGCGGGGACGAGGATGATTGCAACACCTGTCCCTATGCCGACACATGCGACAAATGGGCCTGGAAAGAGCCCGACGAGGAAGAGGAAGAAGACGAAGAAGAGTAGGACCAGCTCGCCCCGTTAACCCGCCTTCGGCGGCCTCCCCACCGCCGAAACAAGATTTTTCTTGAGCGCCACCGAAGCCGAAATCGCCCCGCCGTAGAGCGCTCCCACAATGCCCAGGCTCGCCACATCCTGCCCCGTCAAGTAAAGCCCCTTTACTGGAGTCCGCGCCCCAAGCTCTCGCATTAAAAATCGTTCCGGAGTCGCGCTGATCCCGTAAATCTCACCGCTTTCATAATTGGCAAAATGCCGCGTCGTCACTGGCGTCGACAGCTCCGCGACCTCAATATGCGCAACCGCCGAAGGAACCTGCCGTTCCACCTCGGCCCGCAGCCGCGCCGCCAATTGTTGNNGCCAGCGCGTCGATCGTGCTCTTGCCCTTGTGCCGCTCCTTGAAGCTCGGGTCCTTCGCCGACGGAAATGAAATGTACACGCCCGGAAACGGCTCATCCATGTTCCGCGCAAATCGCTCCACATTTCCGTCGTGATCGAACGACGGATAGACCCAAAGATTCGTTCCCTTCAGCCCCAGCTCTTCATCGCTCGCCGAGAGCCCGATGTACAAAGCCACATGCCCTGTTGACGGCCGAAGCCCGCGCAATCCTGCTCGCAACCCGCTCAGTTCCGGCATGTCGGCAGGCAAAAGCCGTCTGAACGTATTCCCTGCGCCTGCATCGCTCACCACCATCTCCGCGCGAAATTCCCTTCCATCCATCATCCGCACGCCCGTCGCTTTGCCGCCCTGCACGATCACGCTTTTGACATCCGCACTCGTCACCACCGCGCCGCCCATTTTCTCAATCCGAGAAATCATGGCCTCCGCAATCATTCCCGCTCCGCCAACCGGATAGCTCGCCCCACCAAAGTAGTGCTCCGCAATCGTCGCGTGCACCGCAAAGCTGCTCTTGCTCGGCGGCAGACCATAGTCTCCCCATTGCGCCGTCAGCACCCCAATCAATTCCCGGTTCGCCGTGATGCTCTCCAACACTTCAAGCGTCGTGCGCCGCGCCCAGCGCATGTAGCCGGCCCGCATCAGTCCGCCCGCGATCTTCGCAATCGCTCCCGGAACCGCCTTCTCCGCGTAGTAGAGCCCGCTCATCCGGTTACACGCATGAACTAGGGCGATGTACCGGTCAATCGCCTTGCTCTCGCTCGGGAAATGCCCTTTCAGTTCCTCCCTCAGCCGCTCTTCTCCCGCCCTGAACTCAACCGTCCGCCCCGCAATCAGGATCCGGTCGTAGACCTCCGGCATCGGCTGCCAACTCACCCGTCCCCCAGTCAAGTGGTCGAACGCCCGCCTCGTCTCGGTACCTTCCTCCATCTGCCCCACATAATGCAAACCCACATCCCACTCGTACCCCGGCCGCCGGAACGTGTGCGTAAATCCTCCCGCCTCGTAGTGCCGCTCCAGCACCAGCGCCCGCTTGCCGCCGTATTCACCCAGCAGAATCGCCGCAGTTAGGCCGCCTATCCCCGATCCGATCACGATCGCATCCCACGTGTCACCGAGCTTCGCCTGTCTATACGGGGTTCCGTTCGCCATCCTCGCCTCCGCGCTTCAAGTCAACTCAATCGCCCGCCCGATCGCCATCTCTCTCTAATCAATGTTGACGCGAGCAACATTAGATTACGGCTCGATGTTGCTCTTGTCAACATGTTCTGGTAAAAATAACCTGTGCCCGTTAAGACCTACCATCATCCCGATCTACGCAACACGCTTCTCGAAGCCGCCGTAGCCCTTATCGGCGAGGTCGGCCCCCGCGCTTTCACTCTGCGCGAGGTCGCGCGCCGTGCCGGCGTCTCCCACAATGCTCCCTACCGTCACTTCGACAGCCGGGATGACCTGCTTACCGCTGTAGCTCTTGAAGGATTTGATCGCCTTACCCGACTGATGCAGAAGACGCTCGCTCCCGGAAAAACCCCGATCGAGCGGCTTGAACTCTGCGGCTGCGGCTACGTCGACTTCGCGATAGGCTGGCCCAATCATCTCCAGGTCATGTTTGATCTGGCCCCAGCACCGCACACCCACGGCCAGAGCCAGAGTCACGACCACGTCGGTGAGAACGCCTTCCTCGTCTTGCTCAATTGCATCAAAGCAGCGCAAAGCAGCGGTGATCTACCCGCCGGAGATCCGATGGCCCTAGCCCTCACCGCTTGGTCTCTCGTGCACGGCATCGCCAAGCTTGCTATTGGCGGCAATCTCCAACTCGACCGCAAGGCCACCATCGCCTTCACGCACAAGGCTGCGCAAACTTTATACGGTGGAATGGCAAAGAAGACTACGCGGTTGCCGAGTTCCGCCCAACGCCCAGCGTCGCCCAAGCGAAAGTGAAGAACAGGCCCTAATAGCCAGTCACCCGAGCAAACGCTTGCACCCAGCCGAGCGTCAGCGCCTTCCATGGATCCCAGAAATAAATAGCCGAAGCAAGATACTCCGCCGCCAGCAGGCCCACCGCACCCACGACAAACGAGCGCACCAGCCGCCCCTTCCACCAGTCCCACCCGGCCATCAGGGCCACCAGCAGCACATTCCCGTAAAACACCGAGACGAACCACACAAACACCGTCTTGGGCTCCGCCGGAATCAGGAAACTCTCAAAGCGCGAGAACCCCGGATCAGCCAGCGACACTGTCGCAAGAATCATCATTCGCTTGTGCGCCGCCGGATTCTTCCTCAACGCAATCCCACACCCCAGCAAAATCATAAATCCAACAATGTCCACCAGGTTCACTGAGAAGAACTGTGGGCTCAAAAACTGCTGGTGAAGATTCGCTGCAAGCGACGCCAGCGCCGCCCATGGTCCCAGCACGCCCATCAGGCACGCCCACCCCGCCGCAATCCATCCCAGCGTCCTGTGCCACGCCACGCGGTTCCGCATCACCAGCAGCACCTGCGCCGTCACAATCGGCATCCACGTTGAAAACACCGCCGCATGCACATACAGAATCCGCGGCGCAGGCGGCGTCTCGTGCAGAAACCGGCTGAAGTCCGTGCCGAACCCCAAAATCATCCCCACCCACAGCACGCCCAGCCACACCGCGGAAGGCACGCGGTCCTCGCGCGCGCTCCATGTGCCCTTCTCATGCAGAACAAGTCTCTGTCCGCGCACCGCAGCAGCAGTTGCCATTTGGATCCTCCGGGAAGCCCTTCAGTCAGACTGCCCGAACCTCCTGCACCCGTCAATCAAATTCAGCCTCGCCGCAACACGCACCGGCGAGCACCATCTTTCGCGAACTCCCCAAATTTCCACCTGCACCAATCGGCCGCGTTTTGTAACCTGAAATCTGCATACACAAAATGATCCCCGCCAAACTTCTGCCCACATCCTTTGCTCTCGTTGCTTTCTCCGCGCTCCCGCCCGTCCGCGCGCAGATGTCCTCAAACGCGCTTCCCCCTCTCCAGTCCGCCGGTGCCCTCGGCTCCCAACTCTTCCTCGACTCCGGGTCCACCGGCATGGTCCTCGTCGTCGTGCGCGATCATCAGGTCTTCTTTCAGGGATACGGCGAGACCGCCCCCAACTCCCACCAACCCCCAAATCAGGGTTCCCTGCTCCGCCTCTGCTCGCTCACCAAAATCTTCACCACTGACGTCCTTACGCGCCTTCTCACCGACAAGACCTTGAGCCTCGACGATCCGCTCCAGCATTTCGCTCCCCCGCATACAGTTGTGCCCAGCCGTCTCAAGCCCATCACACTCGGCCAGCTCGCCACTCACACCTCAGGCCTCCCACGCGAAATCGGCACCCCGCCGCGCGGCACCCCGCACTTCACGTTCCCCGACTATCGCACTCGCTGGAAGTGGCTACCCCGCCAGCAGCTCCGCAGCACTCCCGGCTCTCGCGCCCTCTACTCCAACGTAGCCTTTGACTTCCTCAGCGACGCCCTCGCCTCCGCTGCCCACAAGCAGTACGCAGCCCTGCTCGCTGAGCGCACGCTCAACCCGCTCCATATGCGCAACACCACGTTCTTCCCCGACCCAACGCAATGCGCTCGTCTGCTCATCTCCAATCATGACGAAGGCCCCTGCGCAATCACTGAAGCCACCGCCGGAAGTTCCGGCCTTTACTCCACACCCGGCGACATGGCCTTCTGGCTCCAGTACCTGCTCGACGACGGCGCGCCAGGTGTCCCCATGCAGGACCCCGCAGCCCAGGCCATCTATCTTCTTCCTTCAAATCTCGTCAGCCAGCAGGGACTCGACCACGCAGGCCAGCCCTCCGCCATCGGTCTCGGCTGGATTCATCTTCTGCCCCCCGACTCGCCCGCCCACATCGTCGAGAAAACCGGCGGCGGCGCAGGCATCCAAACCTATATTGCCATCAACCACGCGCGCCACACCGCCATCTTCGTCGCCGCCACCGATGGCCCCGGCGACTCGCATGTCAACCTCTACAACGCCGCCAACAATCTGCTCCTCAACCTCGCCGGCCTCCCGCCGCCTCCTCCTCCGCCGCCCAAGCCCCAGCCCACCCGCCGTCACCACCGTCCTCGCCATCAAACCAGGTAACCTGGAGCAATTGATGAACGGCCAGCTATCCAACTCGCTAGCGCCTCTCGGCACTTCCGGCAATCGCATCATCAACCTCACCACCGGCCAGCCCATCCTGCTCCGCGGCGTCAATCGATCCGGNNGCCAACATCATCCGTCTGCCATTTAATCAGGACTTTGTTCTGCGCGGCCGCCTTGGCCATTCCGCCGAGGAGTATCAAATGGCAATCGATCAGGTCATCTTCTGGGCTTCACAAGCGGGCGCCTATACCTTGCTCGATCTCCAGTGGCTCGATGCCGATCGCATCTACGGCGGCGACCGCAACTTCGTCGCGCCCCTCCCCAATTCCGATTCGCTCCAGTTGTGGACCACGCTCGCGAGCCGATACAAGGAAGAGCCTGCCGTCCTCTACGACCTCTTCAACGAGCCTCACGACCGGCTCCCCGACGATCCCTATCCGCTCAACAAGCCCGACGGCTCCACTTACCCGCCCGCGCAGATGTCCGTCACCGTGCGCGAGTGGCAGCCTTGGGCCCGCGCGCTCACCCAGGCCATTCGCGAACAGAACCCCGACGCCCTCGTCTTCATCGCGGGAACCAACTGGGCCTACAATCTGCGCGGCATGCCCATCGATCTCGACAACGTGGTCTACTCAACACACGTGTACCCCAACAAGGGAACCAACTGGCCCCAAGTTTTCGGCAATCTCGCCGCCTCATTCCCTGTTTTTGTTGGAGAGTTCGGCGGCAGTGACACCCCTTCCGACCTCGAATACATCCGCAATCTCATCGACTACATCGAGCAGCTCGAGCTCGGCTTCACCGCGTGGAGTTGGTCGAACGATCCCTTCCTGGTCACCCGCTACGGTCCGACAGCCTTCGGCCAAATCGTCCGCCAAGCCCTCTCCAGTTCCTGATCCCCGGCCACTCTTTCTTTCCCCAGTCCTCGTACGGACCTTTCTCTGAAGACAGATGATCGACCATTGGCCCGGGAAAGCCGGCTTGAAGAGTCAGTAACCAGCGTCCTGGTTGGTCATGATAAGTGATCGTTCGGGAGCAAATTCTGCGCGGGCCTCCTTTAGAAAAATATCCACATACCTGCGGGCAGTATCGTCAATTTGGTGTTTGTTCAGAGCCAACTGGTAACCCGCCTCCCCCAAGCTCCAGCGAAGATCGGGATCCTCCAGAAGCCGCTCCATGGCTGCACAGATTTCCTCGCTGACCCCAACTGGAACCAGAATGCCCGACTCGCCGTCTTGGACCAACTCCGGCAAGCCTCCGGTATTGCTCGCAATCACCGGAAGTTTGGCCGACATCGCTTCCAGCACTGAGAGTGGGCATGCCTCCTGCCAAACCGACGGCTGGCAGTAGATATCGCTCGCGTCGTACACTCCCATCGCTGTGGGGTTGATCAACAGGCCCGTGAAGGTCACCGAGCCGCTGATTCCAAGTTCTGCGGCCAGGTCTTGATACTCCTGCCTACAGGGTCCTTCGCCCACAATCAGGAAGTGGACTCCCGAACGCTTGCGCAACAGCTTCTCCGCTGCGCGCAACATATGGTCCACGCCCTTCTCCGCGATCATCCAGGCCACCTGGGTGATCACGAGATCTTTCTCTGAAATGCCAAACTGCCGCCGGAATTCTGCACGCCGGCGGAGATCCTTACCTTGAACTTCAATTCCGTTTTGGACTACAAAGTTGGGGGCGGAGGTCACGCGCAGAGCATCACCGCTCCTGCGAGTGAATTCCGCTACGCTGATGATGCCCGTCAGTGGCGCAGTGAGAATGCGCGCAACAATCCTTTTCAAAAAACTCAACGGTCGCGCCCTTTGCCCTTTGGGTCTCGACGAGTGATCGTTGTAGAACACTTGTCTGCATCCCGCCAGCCTCGCTATCCATGGGAAACTCCGTAAGGCTCCGTTGAATGCATAAACAAAGATGCGAGGCTTGTGTCTTCTGAGCAATTTCCAAAGATCGCCCGCACAGGCCAGACCCGGGGGCGACTGGTTGTCAAGACGTTCGATCAATACACTTGGTCCGGCTATATATTCACGAAACTGGTCAGCTATCGGCCCATCAAAGCATAGAACTGTGTCCCAACCAGCAGCATCGAGCGAGGTGGCAAGAAACTTCAGGAATTTTTCAACGCCGCCAATTTTTTGCGGCGAAAGTCCAAGCACAAACATTAAACAATACCGATTTCTCCGCGAAACTTCCACGTTGAGGTGCGGCGTCGATGGGCTTTCGCGATGCATGAATTTGTCTGCCTTGTCATGAATCAGAGTTGCCATTTTTTCCTCTCGGATATGCGCCAGTATTCCTTCGGTTCCCTTTGCTCACCTCAACTCCAATGCATCTTCTTCGTTGAAGCTCCATCACCTCGAACTCTTGCGCCCTCCGGCATCGATCCTTCCTTTTGCATCTCCCCGTCTGTTCGACGCGAGCATCTGGGGCAGCCAGGCGAAAAACCTGTCCCCGCATTCCCTGCATCGCATCGGCCATCGCCCTATGAGCGGGTCCGGGAAGTCTGACCAGCGAAGCCGCGACGTTCTGATCCGCCGGTTACCGCAATAAGGACAATCCATCTAGAGCACTCCCCTTGAGTCCTGGGTACAGTTGCTGCTGACTATGCTTCCCCCGGATGCTCTCTCCAAGGAACGGGAAACACGATCTCCCGCTCGGCAGGAAACGCTGATCGCTCAGCACCGGTAGAAGCAGGAATTGCCTCGAAAACCTTGAATCCAAAAAGGCTCTCCATGCTCAGGCGGCTGTTTGGGCGATCCGGCCTTGTCAACGCGTCCACGGCCTCGATCAACCGAACCGAACCAGCGCCTCTCTCGTAGAAAGCATCGGCAGGAATCCCGGGGGGAACGCCATCGCCTGAGAATGCCGCGCCCATCGCAATCACACGGATTGAGGGAAATCCGCGGCGGACTGCCCTGAGAAATTCCAGGCCAGACGTACGCGCCGGTTTGAGGTCGGAGAGCATAACGTCGGGTATCTACTTCAAAATCTCTGCCACTGCCGAGACGCCTGCCTCGCACGATCTCACTCCATATCCAATTTCGACAAAGATCAGCGAAAGCGAGGCGCGAATTTAAACGTCGTCGTCAACAATCAGAAGTCTTGCTCGTGAAGCGCCCATTGGTCGTCCTTTTGTCGGGCAGAATTAGATCCGGCGGATCTGATTTCTGCAGGCTTCGCTCAGCTTGGTGTCCAATTTTGCTGATACTCGAAAAACTTCTCTTCGACCGGTCAAGACTACCTGACGCCATGCAATGAACAAAGTGAAGTTGTGTTCATCATTCAGTTGCATCGAACCACCTTTGAGGCAACCCGCAAGCGGGATCCCGACTGCGACGGGCCGATCAAAAGGCCGGATGAGAGTTCCTCCAAACCGAAAAGAGCGGTCCGAACAACAAAATGATCTGAAGGACAAGCCCCCACGCCGCCACTCTGGAGGGAGATCAGAAACTTTGGGGATGGATCTCGCACACTTTAGCCCCTGGGTGCACTCCCACCTGAGCTATTAGATGCAGCACCTTGATGCCGTGTATGTTCAGTTCTGCTCACTTTTGACGGGATTCGCCGTGACCTTATTGAGTCTCGCGTGGAAAAACCCGCATAAACCGAGCAGCCTCAGCATGCTGGCAACTTTCCGGGGTCCCGGGTCCCGCTCGAATCGCCGCCCTTTATGAAGTAAGATTCATCTGGCGCTGACAGACACTTCATACTTCCAGCCGCTGCTTGGACTTAGCTTGCAAATTCCTTCCGGCGCGAGGCGAGTGTCTGCGAAATGAGCCCGCCGCCGGAGCGTGCTTATTCTTCTATCCTGTTGCACAGCAGAAGGTGTATGTTCGTTTGAACACCTCGGTTGTCCTTTCCCCAACTCCCCTGATTCCACAAAAACTGTACGGAGGTTTCAGATATGTCCATGCC
>PLST01000521.1:0-2139 GCA_003164255.1 Acidobacteriaceae bacterium
CCGGACTCGATGACCTCGATCTGGCGCTCGATCTCGTACTCGAGAGCGAGGCGGACGAAGCGGAAGCTGTTTACGTTCTTGACTTCGACCTTGGCTCCAAATTCTTTCTGGCCTCGCGGACGGACACTCACGTTCGCGTCACATCTGAGCGAGCCTTCTTCCATGTTGCAGTCGGAGACGCCGGTGTAGAGCAGGATCTCCTTCATGCGGGTGAGGTATTCGAAGGCTTCGTCGGGCGTGCGGATGTCGGGCTCGCTCACGATCTCAGCCAGCGGCGTACCGCAACGGTTCAGGTCCAGATAGGTTCGCGTGGCGGAGTCGGGGAATCCGTCGTGGAGGCTTTTGCCCGCGTCTTCTTCCATGTGCAGGCGCGTGATGCCAATTCTCTTGGCGCCGCCTGCGGTGGTAGGCACTTCGATCCATCCGTGTTCCGCGATGGGCTTGTCGAACTGTGAAATCTGGTAGCCCTTGGGCAGGTCCGGATAGAAGTAGTTTTTGCGCGCGAAGATGGAACGGTTGCGTACAGTGCAGTTCAGGGCCAGAGAGGCCAGTGTGGCAAATTCAACGGCCTTGGCGTTGAGAACCGGTAGCGATCCGGGCAGGCCCAGGCAGACCGGGCAGATGTTTGTGTTGGGCGCGGAGCCGAACCGGTTGGCGCAGCCGCAGAAGATCTTGGTGGCGGTGAGCAGTTGCACGTGGACTTCGAGTCCGATCACGGGCTCGTACTTGGCCAGGATTTCCGGGGACAAACCAACAGCGGCGGGCATGATTGAATTTTATCGCGGGAGGGGCGCGGGACCGAGAGGACGGACGGGCGTCCATCCTCTCGGTCGCGATCGGGTCCTACTCGAATCGATACAGCGCAACTTTTTCGATTTGTTCCTGGTGAGGATCGAAGCGCCAGTACGCGCCCTGATCGTTTTCGTCGCCATTGAGGCGGCGGCCAGCAACCCATTTGCCATCTACAAACTTGCCCTCATCCACAGCGGCGATCCCCACGCGAGGGGAGTTGTCGGCGCGTGGCGTAAAGCTGACGCGGAAGCCTTTGCCGGCACCAAGAAATCCATCTTTGCCGTCGCCCATGATGAGGCCAAAGCCGCTCTCCGCGGTTCCCCCAAAGATGTTGTCGAGGCTCACGTGCAGCGTGTAGCCGTTCATGGTGAAGTCGACCGAGTGGTGGTCGCGGTCGAGAACAAAGCCATGCACGTCGCCGCTGCTCTGGTGCTCGAGCAGGATGGGCGCGAGGCTGCCGAGGATGCTGTAACTCTCGGCCAATGGGTCCTTGTCGTTGGCTTCCGATTCGATGGCAAAGGGAGAAAAGCCCATGCCGGCTTCTTCGCCCAATGCGTAAAATACGTTGGCCGCACCGGCCGCGCCGCCGCGCGTTTCCGGCATGTAGAGCGGGTTGCCGTTGCGATGATAGCGGCGGGACCAGAGCTCAAAGCGCGCGTCGTAGAGGTCGGGCGAGTAGAAATCAAGCGAAGAGCCAGCAGCCCGCCACACATCGACGACCCATGGCTGAGGGCAGCCACTGGGGAATTCGCCTGGAGGCGTGTCGTCGCCTGCCAGCCAGGTGTTTACGTACATGGGAATGTCGTATTCGGCCTTGCCTGCCTTGGTCACGGCCTGAATGTAGCGTCCGTAGTTCCAGGCCATGAATATCTCGTCCGTGCGCTCGTTTTCGCCGAAGACCTCGGCCCAGGTTCCAGCGGTTTTGTTCCCGTTTGCATCCCAGCGCGCGCGCAGGTCGGGGTACAGATTGTCGCGGTGTGCCTGCAGGTACTGCATCAACTGCGCGGGGACCGGGCCGGCGAAGGCCTGGTTTGCGGCGTCGGAGTGATCGCGCGAGTCGCCGAGCACGCCGACTTCGTTTTCAACCTGCATCATCAGCACGGTGTGATCACTGCTGTCGACCGCCTTGATGTGCTTCATCAGCGCCGCGAAGGCGGTGGCGTCTGCCTGCTGCGTGGCCGCTCCCAGCGGGCTCAGAATTTCGACCGGGTTGCCGCGCTCGATGACGCGGGGAAACCGCTTTGTATCCTGCTTGACCCAGGCCGGCGCATAGCTTGACATGCCGTTCTTCCACGAAGCAAGCCAGAGGAAGACGATCTTCTCGTTGTTGCGGCGGGCCTGGTCGAG
>PLST01000521.1:2215-2950 GCA_003164255.1 Acidobacteriaceae bacterium
TTCGATTGAGCGGAGAGGGCGGCGGTTTGAAGACCAAGGCAGAGCAGAAGAATTGGCAACGTACGCAGTTGGTTTCTCATAACGACAGGGAGTTTAGCACAGAAGGACGGCGCGGGATGGTTTGCGCCGGCGGTTCCTTTTTGGGCCTGGGTTTCAATTGCGTCCAATCGCGGCAGCATCTTGGAACTTCCAATTGGCGCAAGGCGCGCACCGGCCGTAGTGTTGAAGCATGGCCGTCCTCTCTGTCGATCTCGCTTACCGCCGCTGGTCCGATCTCGGGATCGTTGTACTCGATCGCACGCGCTCGGAGCCTGCGCATGCCGATCAAAGCGCGGGCGCGCCGACGATTCGTTGCGAGATTCTTCCGTCAGTGGCTGCGGGGCAAAGCGAAGGGCCTATCGATGCGGATATACTCGCCGGGCGATTGAATCATCTCTGCGCGGTGCGCGGCATCCGGGTGATGATGCTGGACGGCCCGCAAGCGTGGAAGTCAAAGACCAACGGCTTCGCCCATGCGCGCGTGAGCGAACGCGAGCTGAACACGGCTGCCAAAACCGGATTGCCGGGGATGGTGAAGCCGGCCACCTACCGGCTCTTTGCCGAGTTCTGCCTGGATGTGTACGATGCGCTTTGCCGGCGCGGCTGGCGACGGCTGGATGCGAGCGCCCACAATGCTGCGCGACAGGAACGGGTGCCCCCGGAACGGATTCAGGAACGGATTCAGGATCGGATTCT
>PLST01000521.1:3059-29176 GCA_003164255.1 Acidobacteriaceae bacterium
GCCGTTCGGATTGCGCTGGCTCAACTGACGAACGACTCGACCGGGTAAGCAGCCAGGCGTCGCTCAATCAGCCGACCAGAGCGGCGCCTGCGCGCGCGGCCGTGTTGGGCTTCTTCACCGCCATCAGCTCCATGGCCTTTTGCGCGATGTGTTCCGCGCTCACCTCAAGTTCCTTCACCAGCTCCCAGGGCGCGCCTGAGTCCCCAAAGCGATCCTTGACACCGATGGCGCCAGTGATGACGGGGACGCCGTAGAGCGCCGGGCTCTCTGTGATCAGGGCACTCACGCGCCAGGCCAGGGCGCCGATCTGGTGTTCTTCGGCTGTGATCACGATGCCGGTTTCGCGGGCTGCGCGCGTGACCGCATCCGCATCGATGGGCTTGAGCGTGTGCATGTTGATGACGCGCGTCTCATATCCAAAGTCGCGCTTGAGGATGCGGGCGGCGCGCATGGCCTCAGGCACCATGGGTCCAATGGCGACGATGGTGAGATCTTCGTGCTCATCGGCATACTCGTTTGCCAGCCGCGTTTCAAACGCTTCAGCGAAGTCCGCTGCCTCCGCGCGCAGGCGGATCACGTTTGCCCGGCCAAAGACAAATGGCGTGGCCTCACTGGTGACGATGGGCGTGGCTTCGCGAGCGAAGCGAATGTACTTGGGACCCTTGTGGCGGAGCAGCAGGTATTCGGTGGCTTTGCGTGTTTCAATCGCGTCGCAGGGGACGACCACTGTCATGTTGGGCATGCCCTGCATGGCGAACAGGTCTTCAAGAGCCTGGTGCGTTGCTCCGTCAGCGCCGACGGAAACGCCCGCATGTGCGCCGGCGATCAGCACATTGAAGTTGCCGTAGCAGATGGAGACGCGAATCTGATCGAGATTGCGCGCTGCGGAAAATGTTGCGTAGGAGCCGAGTACCGGCAGCTTGCCTTCCTTTGCCAGGCCGGCAGCCGCGGCCGTCGCCGACTGTTCGGCAATTCCCATGCTCACCCAGCGATCGGCGCGCTCCGGCTTGCCTGCGTAAAAGTCGGCGATGGTGATTGAACCGGAGATGTCGAGTCCCAGGCAGACCACGCGCTCGTCGTCGCCATTTTCGGCGAGCGCCTTGCCAAAGCCCTTCCGCGTGGGCTCCATCTTTACTTGCATGGTGTCGCCCGCGTTCCACCAGTAGTCGCGGGAGAATGTTGGCATCTTGGCCGCGAGCTTGCGATCAATTTCGGACTGGTAGGTCTTTGCCTTGTCGAGCAAAGCGGCAACCGGAAGAGTTTCCGCAAGGCCGAGCTCGGCAAGGGCAGCGGTTAGCTCTTCACGGTTGGGCGCCTTGCCGTGCCAGCCGGGTTGATTCTCCATGAAGCTGACGCCCTTGCCCTTGATGGTGTCGGCAAGAATGACGGTTGGCATGCCCACGGTGGCTTTGGCTTTTTTGAAGGCCTCGACCAACTGGCTCATGTCATGGCCGTTGGTGCGCAGAACTTCCCATCCGAAGCTGGCGTACTTTTCGGCGAGAGGCTCAACCTGCATCACGTTCTCGACCAGGCCGTCGATTTGCAGGCGATTGCAATCAACGACGGCTATGATGCTGTCGAGGTGGAAGTGGCCAGCCTCCATTGCAGCCTCCCACACCTGCCCTTCCTGCTGTTCGCCATCGCCCATCAGGCAGAAGATCTTGTGCCGCTTGCCTGCCATGCGCGCTGCAAGCGCCATGCCCACGGCAACGCTCAACCCCTGNNNGGCGCCTTGTGTCCGGCGGACCAGACGATGCGGTCGCGGTCGGGCCACGATGGATTCCTTGGATCGTGATCGGCGACGTGGAGATAGAGCGCGGCGGCAATGTCCATGATGGAAAGCGAGCTGCCGGAGTGCCCGGACCCTGCAGCGCAGAGCGCAACCAGGCAGTTGCCGCGCATCAGGTTGGAGGCGTCGCGCAACGCGTCAAAAGAATAATTACGAATCACAGTGCCGGTGCTGGAATCCTTGAGGGCCATGCTTGCCTCCTTGCGCGATCGTCTATGCCTGCGCGGGTTGTATGTATATGTTGCGGCCGGGCGCCCTGGTTCTTTCTGGTCGTGACCGGTGCGCCCTGCCTCGTGCGTGAACGAAACCGGTTAGAGATTCTCCCGGGCCCATTGGTCGATGCGGTGCAAGGCCTCAGCAAGATTGGCGAGCGAATTGGCCACGCTGAAGCGCACATAGCCTTCGCCGAACTTGCCGAAGGCCGTGCCTGAAAGCGCGGCGACGCCCGTCTGCTCCAGCAGAGCATCGGCCAGCGCCTTTGATTGCCAGCCGGTCGCGGTAATGTTCGGAAAAACGTAGAACGCGCCTTTGGGCATGCGGCAACTGAATCCCTTGATCCTGTTGAGTCCGCCAACAAAGATCTCCGACCGGTGCTTGAACTCCGCGCACATGCGGCCCACGGCGCTTTGGTCACCGCGCAACGCTTCAATGCCGGCCATCTGCGTAAAGCTGGCCGTGCAGGAGTTGGAGTTGGTCATCAAGCGCGTCATCTGCGCGGCCAGATCGGGGCGCATGACGCCGTAGCCGATGCGCCAACCCGTCATCGCGTAGGTTTTTGAGAAGCCGTCGAGCAGGATGGTGCGCTCCTGCATGCCGGGAATCTGCATGATGGAGAACGGTTCGCCTTCAAACTGCAGGCGGCTGTAAATCTCGTCGGAGAGCACCATAATGTTGCGGTCTCCGATGATGCGGGCAACCTCCTCAATGTCTTCACGCGGCAATATTCCGCCAGTGGGGTTCTGCGGCGAGTTGAGGATGATGAGTTTGGTTCGGTCTGTGATGAGCGCTGCCAGTTCGTTGACGTCGAGGGCGAAATCCCGTTCCTCGTGCAACTGGATGGGCACGGCCGTGCCGCCCACGTAATTGATCATCGACTCGTAGATGGGGAACCCCGGATTCGGATAAATCACCTCATCGCCTTCGTCGATCAGCGCCATCATGGTGAAGAACATGATGGGCTTGCCGCCCGGGACCACGACCACTTCATCTGGGAAAACATCCACGCCGCGTGTGCGGCTCACATACTTCGCGATCTCGTGGCGCAGCTCAGGCAGTCCTGCTGACGGCCCATAGTGGGTCCACCCCTTGTGCAGCGCGTCCACGGCTGCTTCCACAATGTTTTCAGGGGTGTCAAAGTCCGGCTCGCCAATCTCAAGATGGATGATGCTCCTGCCCTGCCGCTCCAGCGCCTTTGCCTTGCTCAGGACTTCGAAGGCTGTTTCGGTGCCGAGCCGCGCCATGCGGCGCGCTAAAAGTAATTCGTGCTGAACTGTTTGTGCATTCATGACTCACGCTCCTCAAGCACTGCCAAAAGCGGTGAGTCTGAGCTGCCGCGAACGGCTCATCGGCTCTTGGCCGCACGAATTATACATAGATTGCGATAGAGCGCAATGTGATGGCGGGATGCTGTAGTGAGGGTTTTCGCCGGAGAGGGGCCGGGCGGCCAGGGCCCAGGCTACTCCTGCTCCCAGACCCGCACCATCAGATCGCCATCGGCATGTCGAAAGGCGACAAGGAGCGTGTTTTCTGTCCTTTGCAAACCGCAGAATCCAGCCGGTTCCACGGCCGAGGCGGGAATCGACATGGCGGTCGGCCTGGGCAGGGACGATTTGATGGCCCCGGCAACCATGTTGACGATTTCGCCGATGGCGTCAAGCATGTCGGCCTGGGCCACCGTCTCAACGGGCTGCATAAGCATGGCGGCGGTAGCGCTGTAGGCGAGTTTTTCGTCCAGCCGGACCTCGATGCGTCCCCTCCACATCCCGGAAAGCTCAACGCTGGCCAGCATGTGGCCCGTTCCCACGCAAAACAGATCGGTGAAGGGCACCGGGTCCAGCGTCATCGACAGCATCTGCTCCCAGAAGTGCGAGTTCGCGCTGATCAGTGACTGTTCATCTAGCTCGACTCGCATGGTTCGCCCTTCAAGAGAGAAGTCCAGCCGGTTTTCCGTCTGCTTCTCCGTTCATCGGGCAAATCCCGCAATCCGTTAACTCGTAACCATTAGATTGACGAGCGCCACGCAGCACGGGATGCGCTTGTCGTGAGTGATTCAAGGGGGCCATGCTACTGGGTCCGTCTCGAAGACGCTGAGGCGGTTTTTGCAGGTGATTTAAATCACATCAGCACGTGCGCTCTGATACATCTTGGCCCGTTTTTCGGTGACAACCTTTCCGTTACGAGGTGAATGCCATGACGGATTCCGGCGCCAACCGGTGGACTCGTCCAGCCGTCATTCTGGTCGCAACGGATTTGAGCGATCTGGATCGGCTGATGCCTTTTGCCCTGGAGCAGGCGGCTCAAACAGGAGCCCGGCTCCTCCTGCTGCACGCCATCGCCTCTTCGACCTCGCTGTCGGTGGACGCAGTGGGGATGCCCTACTACGATCCATCGGCGGCGCTGGAGTTTGCCGAGAAATCGTTGAAGCCCTGGTGCCAAGCGTCGCGACGCCGCGACATCGTCTGCGACGGGCTGGTGCGCGAAGGGCGCGCTGTCCAGCAGATTGCCACCGTGGCCCGGCAGTTCAATGCGGACCGCATCCTTCTCGGAACTCGGAGCCGGAGCAGGCTTGGTAAATTGCTGCTTGGTTCCGTTGCAGAACAAGTGCTGCGCTCGGTCAACCTCCCGGTCATCACCGTGGGTCCCGAGGCTCATCTCGCGGTGCGCAGTGGCTACGAAGAACAACTCGTGCTGCATGCCACCACACTCAGAGAGACCTCTCGCCCGAGNNCTGGATTCGGCCGCCCTGCAGGAACTGCGCGCGTTGGCCGCCGAAACCGCAGCCGGCAGCGGCCTCGGCAGCCAACTGGAAGTTGAGCCGATGGTCGTTCACGGCAATCCCTTCATCGAGATCCTGGCGGAGGCATCGGCACGGCGCGCCTGCCTGATTGTTCTGGGCGCATCGCATCGTTCGGCGTTCGAGAATCTGACCCGGGACCGCACAGTCTATCGGGTGCTTGCGCATGCGCGCTGCCCGGTGCTCACGTTGCGCGAGCCGTTTGAGACGGCGTCGGAAGGCAGGCAGGAGCAGGTGGCAGCGCTTCACGGGTAGGTTGGCTAGACTTGCCGGATGAATCCTGTGCTGTTTTTCTGGAAGGGGTTGAAGCGGGAAACGGCGAAATGCGGCTAGGCGGTGAGGCGCTCAAGCTGGTCGGGCTTGACGATGGTCAGGCTGGTGCCCTTGATCGTGATCCACTGGTCGCGGCGGAACTGGTTGAGGAGGCGGGTAACCGTTTCGCGCGAGGTGCCTGCCATGTTGGCGATCTCTTCGTGAGTAAGCGCCATCGTGAAGCGAATCTCGGGCTTGCCGTTAGCCGTCGAGCGACCCCAGTCCAAAAGCAGGCGAGCCAGGCGGCCGGCAGCAGAACCGGAAAGCGCCAGGCGCTTTGCATCGTGAAACACGGTAAGGTACTCACCGGAGAGCGACTGCGCGGCATGCATGCTGGCAATGCCGTGGCGGCCCAGAAACTCAACAAACTCCTGCTTGCGAACCGTCTTCACCTGGCAGGGCTCAATGGCCTCCGCCGTCACTTCATGAGGAACATTGGCGAGCACGGCGCTCAGACCCATCACATCGCCGGGACCGGCGATCTTCAGGATCATGGTCTTGCCGTCGCGCGATGTGGAGGAAACCTTTACCTGTCCAAAACAGATGACAAAAACGTTGCGGGCTGCATCCCCTTCGGTGAAGAGCTTGGCTCCGCGCGCATGGCTCATCATGATGCCAATGTTGTCGTAGTCCTCAAGGGCCTCGGGTGTGAGATTGCAGAACATCCGCAGATGGCGGTGCTCACAATTCAAACAATCTTCCGGGGGGTGATGCGGGTGGATCGAAGCCATAGGTGTTCCGAAGTGTCTGATTGGAGTATAGCGCAGATTCCCGCTGGCTCCGGCGGGGAATTTGCCCCTAATCGCCGGCCGGGATGAGGTCCTGAGACGCGGACCCAATCTTCTATGCCGGCTCAGCCTCGTTTGAGCGGCGCCGGACGTGGATTGTCCGGTTGAGGCAACAGGAGATGTAGGCCCGGGAAACCTCGCGGGCCAGTTCCTCAAGCAAGCGCATCCGCAGCGGCGGGTAGCTGTCAAACGCTTGATTCAGGGCCTCCATTGGCAGCAACAGCAGCGACCCGGCGGATTGAGCGACGAGCGTGTAGGTGTGATGTCCGTCGCCGAGGGCGGCAGCCAGCTCAGCCAGGTCACCGGGGCGGCCCGAGCCAAGGGTCAGCCGGGAATCGAGCCGCTCCGCCTTGCGAAGGAACAATCCAGAAACCACGACGTACAACCCTTTGCAGGCGGCGTGCTGCCGAAAAACCACATCCCCGCTTTCAAAGTCGAGGCATTGCGCCTGCCCGTTGAGAAGGTTTCCAGCCTCGGGAGGACACTCCAGCAACTCCGCCAGCGGGTGAGCCGCCACGGCTTCCAATTGCTCAGATTTTGCCTCAGCCTGCCTGGTCAATTCTTCCATTCTCTCTCTCCGGCGCCCGGGGTTGCGGCGAGCGGATTGCGACCGTTTCTTTCCTGCCGGTCCGTGGTGAGCGCGACTGGCGCTGGGTACGTGAGACGACCTGTATTCCATATGCGGCCACTCGCTCCTAATCGAATCAATCCAGATGAGCGGATCCATGGAATGAGGCGGCGCGCCTGTTTTTGCTTCGGCCGTGCCGAGCCTGCAGGTAAAGCCAGGCTGCCGGGCCTGCGCGCCTTTGCCGTTAAACGGCTTCAGCGGGTATCTTTGCCTCCCGCTCCCGTCCCCCGGTAAGAATTTCCGGCGGAACACACAGTACAGGCACCCGCGAACGGGCAAGCAGGGCAAAAGCGGTTCCGTGCGGCCCCGGCGTGTGGCTGGTCCGCTTGACGCCGGCCACCAGGATGCAGGGTTTATGCTGGTCAATCGCCGCAGCAAGCGCGTCGGGTGGATTGCCGTCTTTCACCATGCATCGAACCGGGACTTCGGTGCTGCTTTTTACCCCAAACTTTTCCAGCGTGGCGGCTGGCGGATTGAGAAATGCCGAGGCCTCGGCGGGTGTGCGAGCGTGTACCGCCAGCAGCGGGCGCTTGAAGGTCTTCGCCAGCGAATAGGCGGTTGCCACCGCCGCCGCCGCCGCTTCATTCGGTTCCATGGCCAGCAACACCGGACCGCCGGGAGTGGGGCGATACGGACCGGCATTCCAGTCGGCGGCTACGGCCAGAACCGGGCAGGTCGCAAGGCGCACAAGTTGTTCCGCAATTGCACCCACAATAATGGGACCCGCACCCTGCATGCCCTTGGTGCCGATGACGATCAGTCCGGCTTCGTACTGGCGGGCCACGTCAAGCAGCATGTGCGCCACGGCGCCCTGGCGGATTTCGGAGTGACTGTGAATGCCTTCCTGCACCAGTTCGCCGGTCAGCTTGTCCAGCACTTCGCGGGCCTCTTCCGTGAGGCTCTTGCGCACTTTGCCGGGAACGGCGTTGACGGCCGCGTACTCCAGCGGGTCAAGCCCGTGCGCCAGAATGATCCGCGCGCCATAATTTGTGGCCAGCTTGCGGGCATACTCCAGAGCGGCTTCCGACTGGCCGTTCAGGTCAGTGGCCACCACAATGGTTTTAAGCCCCGTTTCGAAACTCATATTGCCTCCCGACGCAGGGGAACGTCCTGCTGCTTCAATCCCATTGAACTCTGAGTCTGCGCGTTGGCGTAGAGCACTAGCAGTGACCCCATTCACCCCGCTCTGTGACTCGTGTCACAATGGCAAATCCCTCATTTTGCTGAAGCTATATGCATTTAGTAGTCGGAACGCATGCGTATTTGAACCGGCGCTCCCATGGCGATGCCTTTCCATTAGCGAGATTGCGAACCACAATCCGGTCCATTCCTTGTGGGTTTGGCGGCGTAAGATGGTCCAGTTCCCGGAAGAAGGTGGCGATGAGGAGACTTGGAATGCTCGGTCTCACTTTAGTGTTCTTTCTCATTCAGTTCGGGCTTGCCGCCCTCGGCTGGGGTGGAGTGGGCGCATTCTTTGCTCATCGGGCTTTTGTTGCCCTTGCCGTAGCCTCGCTCGCGCTGGGCATGGTGGGGCTGTTCACCGAAGGCAACATCAGCCCGGGACAAGAAGAAGATCGCTCCAATCGCTGGGTGCTTGGTGCCTTCACTCTTCTCTCTTTTGCCATGGCCTGGCTGCCTGCCTATACCGACCGCATCGGCTTTTTGACACTGGACGGAGAGTCCATGCGGTGGGCCGGCCTGGTGGCGATGATTGCGGGAAGCATCCTGCGGCTCGTTCCGGTATTCATCCTGGGCAGGCGCTTCAGCGGGCTCGTCGCCATCCAGCAAGGGCACACGCTGGTCACCGATGGCCTCTACAAGACGATTCGCAATCCGAGCTACCTGGGCTTGATCGTTTCTTCCCTTGGATGGGTGCTTGTATTTCGATCCGGAGCCGGCATCATGCTAGTGGCCCTGCTGATGGTGCCTCTGGTTGCCCGCATGAATGCTGAGGAGAAGTTGCTGCACGAGCACTTCGGCAGCGAGTACGATGCCTACCGCGCGCGCACATGGCGGCTGATTCCCGGAATTTATTGATACTGGTATCTATTGATAGTGGAGAAGACCTTGAAATTTTCCTTTCGATTACTGCTTGCCCTTGTGCCAGTTCTTCTGCTTGCGCCTGGGCTGCGCGGCCAACATGCCGCCGATCCTGCCGCCAATATCGACCCGCTGCTCGGTGTTGCAGGCGGTGGCAACGTGTTTCCCGGTCCCGCGGTGCCGTTCGGCATGATCAAGCCCGGACCGGACATGGCGGCGCTCCCGGGCCACGATGCCAACGCCGGATGGAATGAGAAGGACGACATTCGCGGATTTTCGCAGACGCATGTCAGCGGCACAGGCGGCGGCGACAAGTACGGGAATATCCTGGTGCTGCCAACGACGGGCGACATTGAACCGATGGATTCAACAACTTCGCCTCGCGCGAATGAGAAGGCATCGGCTGGGCTCTATTCGGTCACGCTGGCCCGCTACGGCATCGGCGTTGAAATCACCGCTGCTCGCCGTTCGGCGATCTATCGGATCCGATATCCCAAGGGCGCGGAGGCTAATTTACTCTTCGATGTGAGTCATTACCTGCTTTCGGGCGTGAGGACGGGCGAGGCGCAAGCGCTTGTGTCGTCGGATGTGAAGGTACTATCGCCCACCCAGGTTGCCGGTTCCACCAGCGTTACGGGTGGTTGGAATAAGCAACCGAACACCTACACAGTTTACTTCTATGCAGTAACAGATACGGCCGCTGCATCGAGGGGAACGTGGCTTGATGGCCAGCAGCAGCCTGGTGGCAAAGCAAAATTGCCCAGGCAAAATGCGGGAACGTGGCTGACCTTTGAGCCGAAGGCGGGTCGACCTGTGCTGATGAAGATCGGCATCTCGTTCATCAGCGTCGGGCAGGCGCGCAGGAATCTTGAGGCCGAAATTCCGGGCTTCGACTTCGCTGCGACGCATGCAGCGGCGGTCGCCGAGTGGAATCGTGCGCTGGCCACTGTGGAGTTGAAAGGCGAAACCCCGGAGCAGGCGCAGGTTTTTTATACCGCGCTCTACCACACGATGCTGATGCCGACCGATCGCAGCGGCGAGAATCCGCTGTGGAAGTCGGATGAGCCCTACTACGACGACTACTACGCCATCTGGGATATCTTCCGCACCTCGGGTCCGCTGCTCACGCTGATTGCGCCTGAGCGGCAGACGGCGATTGTGCGATCACTCGTGGATATTTACCGGCACGAGGGCTGGTTGCCCGATGCGCGCAGCGGTAATTACAACGGGCGCACACAGGGCGGCAGCAACGCCGAGTTCATGATTTCCGACGCATATATAAAAGGCCTGAAAGGCATCGACTGGAACACAGCCTACGCGGCCGAGGTGAATGACGCCGAGGTGTCTCCCGCGGATCACTTCAAGGAGGGCCGTGGCGGCCTCGACGACTGGCACAAGCTGGGCTACGTTTCCATCGAAGGGTCTGACCGGTCAGGATCGGTCCACATGGAATATGCGGCCGACGATTTTGAAATCGCGTTGCTGGCCAAAGGGCTCGGCAAGCAGGACGACTACGAGAAGTACCGGGCGCGCTCGGCGAACTGGAAGAACCTGTGGGACGCTGACTTCACCGTGGATGGATTCAAGGGATTCATCCGGCCGCGGCATCGCGATGGAAGCTGGCTTTCGCCGTTTACCGCGATGGATAGTGGGAGCTGGAACGGAAACACGTTCTATGAAGGCAACTCCTGGACCTACTCCACGTTTGTGCCGCAGGATGTGCCTGCGCTGATCCGGATGAGCGGCGGAGCCCAGACGTTTGTCGATCGCCTTGACGCGTTCTTTGCCGTGCCATTGCGCTACGACGTGGGCAACGAGCCTGGATTTCTTACGCCTTATCTCTACAACTGGGCGGGCCGGCCAGACAAGACGGCCGCGCACGTGAGGGCGATCATTGCTGCCAGTTATCACGAGGGCCCGAAGGGGTTGCCGGGTAACGACGACTCGGGCGCCATGTCGTCGTGGTTCGCGTTCGGTCAGATGGGCATCTTTCCGAATGCGGGTCAGGATCTGTACCTCATCGGTAGCCCTGCATATCCCGAGACGAAACTGCACCTTGCCGACGGAAAGACCTTCACAATTGAGGCGCGCGGGGTGTCGGCGGAGAACATATACGTAGCGTCAGCAACCTTGAACGGCAAGCCGCTGAACAGGGCGTGGCTGCGGCACGGTGAGATTGCAGCTGGCGGGCGACTGGTGCTCAGGATGAGCGCCAAGCCCGGGAACTGGGCACAGCAGGACCTGCCGCCTGCCCCCTGATTACAGGCTTGGAGCCTTAAGGTGCGCGCGAAATGTCGCGCGGCCGTGCGACTGAGGTAGCGGACAACAGAACTGTAAATTGCGAAGGGGATGGCCTCGACTGAAAACGTGTTCAGTAAGGACGGCTCGCGCTTGCGAGCTTGCTTCAGATTCTGAGTGAGGCAACGAGGCCGGGAATGAAGCCTTCTGTGCCGAGCGTGATGGAGTGCAGACCGGGGAAGCTCTTCAGAATACGGGGAAATGAATCAATAATTCTTCGAGGCCTTGGCAGACTTCAAGAAGACCAGAAGTGCCATGCCGCCAAGAACGACGCCAAGCAGGAACAGCGAACCCGACTCCGGCGCTGCCTCAAGTGAGATCACAACACCGCCCAGATGGCTGAGCGAGTGGGTTAATTTGCCGTTGAAGTAGTAACCAAAGGTTGAACCAAGCGCGGATGGCGTGACTGGCAGCAACGCACCCAAGGCGAGGGAGCCCAACAAGAACTTCTTCATCTGTTTGTCCTGATCTAACGGTCCAGATTGACCCCAGTCAATGAACCGCTTTTATCTCATCTAAGGCCCAAGGGGCGGCCTTGATGGATTACTTTCTTGTAAAGCAACCTACATGCCAAACATAACGCGCTTTAGATTCAGTTGCATATGGCTTTCGAGGTTCCCCCAATGTGCAAATATTTGCACACATGAAAAGGTAAGTGACCCATTTTTTACCTCTTCCGCTCCCGGATTCCCGATCTGAATTGGACCTTTTGGGTCCTGTTCGAATTGTGCTGAAGGCCTCCCAAAGGCAGGCGATGACGAGGAATTGCGAGCGACCGGCGGGCGGACAGGCGCCGTGCAGGTATTGATAATTGAGTTACTTGCGGCCGGCAGGCAGCCTGCCGGCTCCGCCTGTCCAAGGTGAGCGCAGGAGCCGGGCACGCTGGACGAAAGCTCCGCGTTTCCTGGCCCCGGGGAAGGGAACAAACCCTCAGCGGCTCGGCCGCCGGGGGGGGAGGTACTGTGTTAAACGGATGTTACTGCTGGAGGACCACCTGGTCGCCTTCCTTTAAGCCGCTCACCACTTCGGTGACTGCGCCGTTCGACAGACCAACTGTTACGGGGATTTTGCGCCAGCCTTCCTTCTGATGCTTGTCCGGAATCTGGACCGAGGCGTTTTTCTGGGCATCGTAGGTGACGGCGTTTTCAGGAACGGTGAGGACGCCCTTGTGCTCATCCATCAGGATCTCGGCATTGGCGGTCATGTTGGCCTTGAGCTCGCCACCGGGGTTGTTGATCGACACGCGGACTTCAAAGGTGGTCACGTTGTCTTTTTCAACGCCCATGGGAGCGATCTTGGTGACCTTGCCGTAGAAAAGCCGGTCGCGGAAGCTCTCAACCTTGATGCGTGCGGGCTGGCCCATATACACGTGGGCGATGTCGGCCTCGTCAACCTTGCCCTGCACATAAACTTCAGTTGTGTCCCCTTCGGTCATCACCAGCGTTGCGGTTGAGCCAAGCACCAGGATGGAGCTGACCGCATCGCCGATTTCCACGTCGCGCGACAGGATGACGCCGTCCATCGGCGCCACGATGGTGGTGTAGCCGAGCTGCTCCTCGAGCTGCTTCAGGCTGGCTTGGCTTTGCGCCACCTGCGCGCGCGCCTGCTTCAGTTTGGCCTGGTCCACGCCGATTTGCGCTTTCGCGCTGTCGCGGCGGGTGAGTGCAGCCAGATAATCCCGGTTGGTGTCGTCGAAAGCCTGGCGGCTGACGATGCCCTGCTGCGCCATGGCCTGGTTGCGGTCCATCGTGGCCTTGTACATGGGCAGATCGGGCGCGGCGGCATTCACCTTGTCCTGCTCGATGTTGGCCTGGAGTGTGGCAACGTTGGCTTCGGCCGATTCCAGCTGCGCGCGCTGCGCGGCCACCTCCGCCTGAATCTCCTCCTCGTCGAGCTGGGCCAGCTGCTGCCCTTTTTTCACAACGTAGTTGATGTCGACGAAGAGCTTCTCCACAATGCCCGAGGCCTTGCTTTTGACCTCGACCTCGGTGATCGGCTGAATCTTTCCCGTGGCTACAACGGAGCGGGCCACGTCACCACGCGTGACCTTGGCCAGCTTGTTGGGATCGAGGGTGGTGCCGCGCACAAGATGGGTGACGCCACCAGCGGCAAGAATGAGAACCACGGCCGCGCCGAGGCTGATCCAGATCCAGAATTTCCTGCTCCTGCGTTGTGCAGCCACATTACCCCCAGAAAAACCACCGGCGACCGATGACTTGTCGCAATGAACGATGTGCGTATAAAGACTCTGACGGCGGCAGCGCTTCGCTGTCACCCTCAGCCTTCTACGCAAGCGGGGGGCGTATGGTTCCCAGGTTGTGAATTGGAGTGAATGAGGGCGATTTGCTTGATCCACCACGCGCCCCGCCAAAACCAGCAGAAACCACGGAACCGGGGCAGGCAAATCCGCGTATTCCTCACTATTCCGTGTTCGCCGGTGTCTAAACTCCTATGCAGAACTTCTCTGACACGCTCGGCCAGGTGTTTCGCGCCATGATGGCCAACAAGCTGCGCACCTTCCTGACCATGTTCGGGATTGCGTGGGGCGTGGGCTCGCTGCTGGTGCTGGTCGGTCTGGGCGAGGGGTTCCGGTCAGGGCAGCACCGGCAGCTTTCCACCTTCGGCAACGACCTTGTCATGCTGTGGGATGGCACGATTCCAGCGCTGGCCAACCAGCACACGGGCATGCGGCCTTACCAGCTGACGCCGGGCGACGAGGAGGCCATCCGCTCGCTGCCTCAGGTGCGCGCGGTCACGGCCTTTCTGAGCCGCAACGACCTGTACGAAGTAAGCGCCTATGCCAACTCGTCAGGCCAGGTGCTGGGCGTGGAGCCCAATTACACCGCAGTGCGCTTTGTGCCCCTGGCTGAAGGACGCTTTCTGACGGCCGACGACGTGGCCGAGCGCCGGCGCGTAGTCGTGCTGGGCTCAAAGAGCGCGACGCTCCTGTTTCCCGGACGGCCGATGCTGGGCGAGACCATCACCATCAACGATGTTGCCTTTACCGTGGTGGGCCGGGTGGCCTCCATCAACCGCGGCAACAACGACGGCGACAACCAGAAGGTCTATATCCCGCTGAGCATCATGCAGGAACAGTTTGCGATGAAGGGCGAAAACATTGCGCAGGATGCGCTCAGCTCCATCCAATACCAGCCGGCCACCAAGGGTGACTCGACGGCAGCCGTGGCCGCGGTTCACCGCGTGATCGGCGAGCGGCATGGTTTCGACCCGGCGCTCAAGGACGCCTTTGAAGAGTGGGACACCATCCAGGAAGAGAAGATGATAAGCGCCATCTTCAACGCTATGGATGTGTTTCTGGGTGGCGTGGGTATTGTGACGCTGGGCCTCGGTGCGGTGGGCATTATCAATATCATGCTGGTTTCAGTCACGGAACGGACCCAGGAGATCGGGCTGCTGAAGGCGATTGGCGCTACCAAGTCGAGCGTGCTGGCGCAGTTCTTCTGGGAGGGTCTGTTGCTCACAGGCATCAGCGGCGTAATTGGGATTGTAGTGTCGGCAGGATTCATGGGCCTGCTGCAGGTGGGGCTTACGGGGAAGATGCCGGGCTGGGATCCGCCGCGGCTGGTTCCGTGGTCGGCCGCGCTGGCGCTGGGATCGCTGGTGGTGTGCGGGGTGGTTGCGGGACTTTATCCAGCGAACCGTGCTGCTCAGCTGGACCCAATTGAAGCATTGCGCAGAGAGTAAGAAATGCAGCTTCTAGCTTCTAGCTATTAGCTTCTAGCTTGTTTCTGCGAGTGTGAGCGAATTTTCTAGGTGTGGCAGCGGATCAATCCATGAGTCGAGGGGACGGAGTTCATGGTTTTCAGGAATGCCATTTTCGGCCAGCCGGCCTGCCCGCCGGGCTTTTAGCTAGGAGCTAGAAGCTAGAGGCTAGGAGCTTTTCTTATGTTGAAAGACATTCTCGGTCAGGCCTGGGAAGCGATGGTCTATAACCGCCGGCGCACAGCCATCACTATGATCGGGATGGCCTGGGGTATTGCGACGGTGGTGCTGCTGCTCGCCTACGGGGCAGGGTTCAACCGGGCCATCGAGAACATCTTTGCGCAATGGGGCACCAACCTCATCGGCGTGTTTCCGGGCCGGACCAGCCAGCAGGTGGGCGGCGACAAGGCGGGAGTGAAGGTTCGCTTCACCATGGACGACCTGGACCGCGTGTCGAATTCCGTGCCGGGCATCTTTCATATTTCGCCCATGGAGTGGCAGAACGTGACCGTGCAGAACGATCTGCACACCTACACGTGGGAAGTGGACGGCGTCCGGCCGAACTTCCAGGACATCTTCAAACTGGATACGGATGCGGGGCGCTTCTTCGACGGGGCCGAAGACCAGCAGAGAGAGCACGTGTGCGTCATCGGCTCTGAGGCCAAGGCCAAGTTGTTCTCAGGCGGATGGCCGATCGGTGAAACCATCCGGTTGAACGGCATTAACTTCACGGTGGTGGGCGTGTACAGCCCCAAGATGCAGGAGGGCGACAACGACAACCGCAACCGGACCATCTATGTGCCGTTCAACACCATGAACGATTTGAAAGACACGCACTATATCGATGGAATCTGGTTCAACTATCGGGGCGACAACGAGATCATCGAAAAGGGCCTGCGCGAGACGCTGGGCGCCGCCCACCACTTCAAACCGACGGACCACAACGCGATTTTTGTGGCCAATCTGATGACGCAGCTTGCGCAGTTTCACATTCTGGCCATGGCGCTGCAGGTGCTCTTGTCCATGGTGGGATCGTTGACGCTGGGCATCGCCGGCATTGGTCTGATGAACATCATGCTCGTCGCCGTGCAGCAGCGTACCCGCGAAATTGGCGTGGAGAAGGCTCTGGGTGCTCAAAAGAAGCACATCCTGGTGCAGTTTCTGGCCGAGGCCATGGCGATTACAAGCGTAGGCGGGGTGTCCGGAATTGCGCTGGCGTATTTGATCTCAGTGCTGGTGGGGCGGATCACCTTTTATAGCGCCCTGGCCAAGAATGCGACGGACGCGGATATTCGGCTGATCATTTCGCCCATGTCGGTGATTGTGGCCACGGTGATCCTGGTCATTACCGGCCTGGTGAGCGGCATGATTCCCGCCATGCGGGCAGCCAACCTGGACCCCATCGAGGCACTCCGCTACGAGTAATTGCCGATATACAGCGGCTTGGCCGATGCGTTACCCTTGCCAGTCATGAAAAACCTGCTGAAGTCCACTCCTGTAGTCGTTTCTGCCTTCATCTTCACTTGCTTGATGCCGTTGCTTGGGGTTCGTGCGCTGGGGCAGGCGCCGAAACCCGATTCGCCTGAAGTTGAGGCGCAGGCAAAGGCCATGGTGGCCAAACTCACGCTGGAGCAGAAGATCGAGCTCATCGGCGGCGTCGACTCCATGTACACGCGGCCGATGCCAGCAATTAACCTGCCGCGCTTCAAGATGTCGGATGCATCCGTAGGCGTGCGCACTTGGGGGCCCACCACTGCTTACGCGGGTGGCGTGGGCCTGGCCGCAACATGGGATACGGAGTTTGCGCGCGCGCTGGGCGAGAGCCTGGGCAAGGATGCGCGGGCGCGCAATGTGAATTTTCTGCTTGGGCCCGGCGTCAACATTGCCCGCTCGGCCATTGGCGGGCGCAACTTCGAATACCTTTCTGAAGATCCCTATCTGAACGCGACCATCGTGGTTCCGTATATCGAGGGAGTGCAGTCGCAAGGCGTGATTGCGACGGTCAAGCACTATGCACTCAACAACCAGGAATTCAACCGGCACAATGCAGACGCCGATGTGGACGAGCGGACCATGCGGGAGATTTATCTGCCTGCGTTTGAGGCCGCGGTCGTCAAGGGCCATGTGGATGCGGTGATGAACTCCTACAACCTGATCAACGGCGTGCATGCGACCCAGAATGACTTCCTGAACATCAAGCTGCTCAAGGGCGAGTGGGGCTTCAAGGGTGTGCTGATGTCGGACTGGGATGCGACCTACGACGGCGTGGCCGCGGCCAACAACGGCCTTGACCTGGAGATGCCGAGCCCGAAGTTCATGAACGCGAAAAACCTGCTGCCGGCCGTCAAGGACGGGCTGGTGAAAGAGTCGACGATCGACGACAAGGTGCTGCGCCTCATCCGCACCGAGCTGAGATATTCGTTTACCGATCGTCCGCAGTTCGATCCGGCCGACTCTACGGTTTCAATCTCCGGTGACAAGGTGGCGCTCAAGGGCGCGCTTGAAAGCATTACGCTCCTGAAGAACGACGGACACCTGCTGCCGCTGGATGCGTCGAAGATCAAGACGATTGCCGTGATCGGACCGGATGCCTGGCCAGCCATTGTGGGCGGCGGTGGTTCGTCGGAGGCGCTACCGTTTGCTGCCGTGTCCACCGTGACCGGAATCGCGAACCTGCTGGGCCCGAATGTGCGCGTGCTCTACAGCCGCGGCCTGCCGGAAATGGTGGACGTGTTCAGAAGGACGGCGTGGGCGGGCGAAGTCAAGGTGGAGGTGTTCCCGAATCGCGACTTTAAAGGCACCCCGACGACCGGCACGCGGAGAAACGTGGCCGACTGGAAGCCTGCCGAGTGGGAGCCCGTGGATCCGAATCCGCGGAGCATCCGCTACACGGCCAGCTACAAGGCGGGTGATGCAGGGAAGTATCTGCTCATCGGGGCCGCATCGGGCGAAGACGCTTTCAACATTTCCGTGGATGGCAAGCCGATGCTGGACCAGGTGCACGCGGAAGGGCAAGTGCCGAAGTACGCGACGCTTGACCTGGCAGCGGGACAGACGGTGAGCGTGCAGGCGGATTACGTTCCGCGTGGCTCCGGAACGCGCTTTGGCATTGGAATGGTCTACGAGCCCAAACTGGTGTCGGAGGATGCGAAGCAGATAGCCTCTTTGGCAGACGTGGTTGTGCTCGCAATCGGCTTTGATCCGCAGAGCGAAGGCGAAGGCCACGACCGCACCTTCACGCTACCCTGGGGACAGGATGCGCTCGTGGACGCCGTAATCAAGGCGAATCCGCACACCGTGGTCACGCTGACCGGCGGCGGAGCGATGGACACGCGACGCTGGATCGACAAGGTTCCGGCGTTGCTGCATACGTGGTATCCAGGGCAGGAAGGCGGGACGGCAGTGGCGGAAGTGCTGTTCGGCAAGCACGATCCTGAAGGCAAACTGCCCGTCAGCTTCGACCGCGACTGGGACGCCAGCCCGTCAGCAAAGTACTACTACGGCGCGCCCGGCGGTGACACGGTTCTGCATACGATCGGCGAGAACGGCAAGCCGCTCGACTATACCGTGCCTCACATCAAATATGACGACAAGCTGATGGTGGGCTATCGCTACTGGACGACCACGGGCAAGCATCCGCTGTTTCCGTTCGGCTTCGGCTTGAGCTACACGACGTTCAGCTTTGACCACCTTCAGGCCCCGGCAACGGCTGCTTCAGGTTCGACGGTTGCGGTCAGCTTTGACGTGACGAATACGGGTGGCGTAGCAGGCGCTGAGGTGGCGCAGCTTTATGTGTCCGATCCTTCGGCCAAGGCATCACGGCCGGAGCGCGAACTGAAGGGGTTTGCAAAGGTGCGGCTGGCCCCGGGTGAGACCAGGCATGTGACGCTCGACCTGGATGCCCGCGCCTTCAGCTACTGGGATGAAACCACGCACGCATGGAAGATCGATCCGGGCAAGTTCGTGATCCGCGTGGGCGACTCGAGCGAGAACACGCCGCTGAGTGCTGATTTGATGGTGAACTAGCAACTCACAGCTCGGCGAAAAGGCTCCGCGGCTTGCGGAGCCTTTTCTGTTTGAATCGAAAAGCACAAGCGACGCTCACAAATTCGACCGGGCCCGCTACAACCCCAGGAATCCGCGCAACGCCTCATTGACCGCATGCATCGTGGACGCGTTCACGCGCCCCATCCTTGGCCCGACTTTGACGCGAGGCACCGTGGTTGCTTTATCCACCATGATCTGCGATGGCGCGCGCAGCCCGGTCTCTTTGCCCGCATTAACCGAGACCCGGAATAACGGCGCGTCGTGAATCTCGCTGGTGAGCGGCAGGACGATCACTGATGGATGGAGATCGAAGACGTCGGCCTGCACCACAAGCGCGGGGCGGGGCTTGCCATAATCACCTGAGACAGCCACCGTGACCAGGTCGCCGCGTTTCACTTGCCGCCTTCAACTGCGCTTACATCCTGAATCCAGCGCATGACTTCCGCCTCATCCTCTGAGGCGGCGACCAGCTGCGATTGCCTTCGCGCTTCCGCGGCAAAGCGACGGCGCCGCGCCTCCTCGATATAGCGGCGCATGAGGGTACGGATCACTTCGGCGGCGGGGCGGTCTTCAGCATCAACCACAGCCGCGAATTCCGCCTTGAGTGCGGCATCGACGCGGAGGTTGAATGTTGCCTCGCTGGAGCGGGCTGTTGACGGAGCCATGGTGGTCGCTCTCCTTTCATCTGTAATTATACTATGCAATGCATAAATGTAATTACAAATTATGAACACATCATTTGAAATAATTGAATTGCATCGGCTGGGCAGGCGGACCAACCGCAAGGTTATCATCGAGGAATGAAGCGGGTTCTGTTGTCGTGGAGCAGCGGTAAAGACAGCGCGTGGGCCTTGCACAAGCTGCGCGGCGATGCGGAGATCGAATTGTGCGCGATGGTCACGACGCTGAACAGCGCCTTTGACCGCGTAGCCATGCACGGCACCCGGCGCACGGTTCTTGAGGCGCAGGCGCGTGCGGCCGGGCTTCCTCTATGGACGGTGCCGCTGCCTTGGCCCTGCACCAACGAAATCTACGAGCAGCGGATGGAGGAGGTTTGCGCGCGCGCTGTTGCCGAGGGCATTCAGGCGGTGGCGTTCGGCGATCTGTTTTTGCCTGACGTGCGCGCTTATCGTGAGCGGCAGTTGCAAGACACGGGGCTCGAGCCGCTGTTTCCTCTTTGGGAAATCCCCACCGATCGCCTGGCGCGGGAGATGATTGCCGGCGGGTTGCGGGCACGGCTTTCCTGCGTGGATTCGAAGCAGTTGGATGGATCGTTTGCGGGGCGGGAGTTTGACGAGGCGCTGTTGCGCGATCTGCCGCCGGGCGTCGACCCCTGCGGCGAACGCGGCGAATTTCACACCTGCGTATATGCGGGGCCCATGTTCAGCGCACCCCTTGACCTCGAAACCGGCGAAATCGTAAATCGCGACGGATTTGTCTTTGCCGACTTCGAAGAACTGAGCGAACAGCCTGCTTAAGGCAAACTCGCCGCAGAATGAGCGCAGCACAAGGCTCCGCATTCCCAACCGAGAACGAGGCTCAGTACGTTGCTCGGCCGCCGCTCACGTCGTAGCACTGGCCGGTGACGAACGAACAGTCACGGCTGGCGAGGAAATGCACAACAGCGGCCACTTCTTCCGGCTGGCCGGTGCGCTTCATTGGAATGCGCTGCACCATGTAGTCCACTTGCGCGGGCGTGAGCTGGTCGAGGATCTTGGTGCGGATCACGGCGGGCGACACGGCGTTGACGCAAATGCCTTCCGTGGCCACTTCCTTGGCGATGGACTTGGTAAGGCCGATGATGGCGGCCTTTGATGCGGAGTAGGCCACCATGTTGGGGTTGCCCTCTTTGCCGGCGATCGAGGCGATGTTGACGATGCGCCCATAGGCCTTGTTGCGCATGTGGGGCAGCACAGCGCGGCAAAGGTAGAAGGGCGCGTTGATGTTGAGGTTCATCACCTTGTGCCAGTCCTCGTCGGTCTGCTCCCAGATGGGTGCGGCTTTGCCGGCGATGCCGGCGTTGTTCACGAGGATCTCAAGCGAGCCCGTGGTGGCGATGACGCGGGCCACGGCCGCGGCCACCTGCGCGGGATTGGTGACGTCAAGGACGAGCGCGAATGCGCCTGCGCCGATTCTTTCCGCCACCGCCGTAGCTGAGATCACGTCAACGTCGGCAATGGCGACGCGCGCCCCTGCCGCCGCGAGCCGCTGGGCGATCACTTCCCCGATGCCGGTGCCTGCTCCGGTAACCAGGGCTGTTTGTCCGGTGAGTTCGAACATGCTTGTCTGCTCCGTTCAATCGAGGGGGTTGGGTTCACGGGGCCGAGCACAGAGAGCGTGCGGACCGCTGCGCGTCCGGTTCAAACAAACTTAACAGAGAGTAGGCCGAAACGGGGAGCCGTTCGATCCATCGAACCCACCTTCGGCGCAAAGACAAAAAAGCGTCGAAGGTGGGTTCGCCCGCACCGGTGCATGAGCAGGATTCAAACCTGTGCCGACTAGATGCGAACGAAGATTCTCTTGCGGAACATCCAAAGCAGGACGAGCCAATACACGAGCAAGGTGAGCGCTCCCAGAAGGGTGTGCTCAAGCCTCGGGCCCAGACAATTGAGAAAAGCATCGGGTAGGTTGATGCGAAGGCTGCTCTCAACAAAATCGCGGCCGAGTTCGGCAATCACGTAGGCGGCAATGGAATTCATGCCGATGACGATGAGCGGAAAGGCAAGAGCGCGCTGTTTCTTGATATCGACGATCCACGAGAAGACAGCCAGGTAGAAGAAGCAAACGCCGCCGGAGAACAGCGTCCAGGACGGCGTCCAGATGCGCTTGACGATCGGGCAAATGCCGGTGAAGTGGAGCAAGAGGCCGGCAGCGCAGAAAGCCGCGGCTGCGATGAAGAACTTGCGCAGCGGAATTTTCGGAGCCGCGTCCATAAACCAGCGCCCTGCAGCCAGGCCGATGAGCATGGTGCCGAGCGTCGGAATGAAACTGAGCGTGAGGTAGCCGCCCTCGTTGTAGAGGAAGCGGCTGGGGCGCGGCAGAATGTTCAGGAACCAGACGTCGAAGGCCTGTCCGAGATTGCTGTTCTTGTTCCAGTGGGCGGCAAAGCCGGTTAACAGATGGTTGTGCCACTCAGGTGGCACGCCGACCGCGGCCCAGTCAAAGCCGGGGCCGGGCGTGGGATACAGCGCCCAGGCAAGCCAGTAGCTGAACAGGATGGCGCCAAGCGAGATCCACTGCCAGCGTGGGCGCGCAAAACTGATCAGAAATGCGAACGTGTAGCCAAGACCAATCTGGGTGAGCGTGTCCTCAAACGTGAAGTTGGTCATGGGGCTTTGAGTCGAGCGCAGAAAGATGCCCAGGAAGATGAGCAGAACGCTGCGCCACAGCGTGTGCAGCAGCATGTGGCTGAAGGTTTCGCCCTTGCGGCGACGGCTGCGCAGCGAATAAGGCAGCGAGACGCCGACAAGAAAAGTAAAGCTGGGCTGGATCACGTCGTGCAGATCCATCCCGGTCCACTCCACGTGGGTTTGAGCGGTGCCCAGAAAATTCCAGAACATGCTATTGGGATAAGCGGCGGCGGCCCCGGAGAAGTGCAGGACCTCAGCCATCATCAGCAGCATCACAAAACCGCGATAGGCGTCGACGGCCACGTTGCGCTGCTGTTGTTCAGCGACTTGTTCGACCGGATCTTTCATAGACGAATCCTCGCCGCCCGCAGGCGGGTTCGTCAAATTTTATTTCTCTGTCGCTTACCTCAGACTTTTGAGCGCCGGGTAAAGCTTCCGCCATGCTGCGTAGCCTTGCTTGTAGGCGGCAACGTCAGCGGGGTCGGGCTCAACGCGCTGGGCAACTTCAATTGCCTGGGCGCAAGCCTGGTCCAGGTTGGCCCAGTGGCCCGCGCCTACGCCGGCCATCAGCGCGCAGCCAAAGGCTCCGCCTTCTTCCGCGGTGAGGATCTCGACCGTATGGCCGTAGATACCGGCCTGGATGCGCCGCCACAAACCGCCGCGTGCGCCTCCGCCGCCAAGGCGAATGCCACTGACAGGAATACCGAGTTCGGCAAACAGCGTGAAGGTGTCCTCCAGCGAGTAGGCAACGCCCTCAAGCACAGCGCGCACAAAGTGGGCGGACGTGTGGCCTGCGCCGATGCAGGCAAAGGCCGCGCGCACTTCAGGGTCCAGATGCGGTGTGCGCTCGCCGAGCAGATACGGGGCCCATTCCAGGCCTTCGCTGCCTGCGGGAATCTTTGCCGCGGCTTCATTGAGCTCATCGTAACTTTGGCCGGCGAAGAACGTTTCCTTGAGCCAGCTGAGGCTCAGGCCCGCGCTCTGGGTTACGCCCATCACGTGCCAAAGGCCGGGGACCGCGTGACAGAAAGTGTGAAGCCGGCCCTTCGGATCTTTCGTTGGCTGGGCGGTTGCGGCAAAAACAACACCGGAAGTTCCAATGGTTGCCGACACCGACCCGGGCTGCAGAATGCCCATGCCCACGGCTCCTGCGCCCTGGTCACCGGCGCCGGCGGCAACCGGGGTTCCGGCAGAAAGGCCCGTGAGTCCTGCGGCCTGGGCGCTGATGACAGCGCAAATTTCAGGCGATTCAAAAACACGCGGCAGCCAGCTCTCCGGGATGCCCGCGGCCTCGGCAACTTCCCGCGACCAGCACCGGTGGGTGACGTCCAGAAGCAGCGTGCCCGAGGCTTCCTGCACGTCGATGGCGAATTCGCCTGTCAACCGGTAGCGGACGTAGTCCTTGGGACACATCACGTGGCGGATCTTGGCAAAGATTTCCGGCTGTTGCGTTTTCACCCACAGCAGCTTGGTCAGCGTGAAGTTGGGCAGGGCGGGATTGCACGTGAGCTCGATGAGGCGGTCGTAGCCGATCTTCTCCGTGAGCCAGTCGCACTCGGGCTGGGTGCGCGTGTCGCACCAGATGAGCGCCGGACGAAGAACCGCGCCATTTTCGTCGAGCATCACGGCGCCGTGCATCTGGCCGGTGAGCGCGATCGCCGCGATGGGCTGGCGTGGCTCTGGCGTGGAGGCGATTGCGCCGCGAATGGCTTCCTGGGCTGCACGCCACCAGTCTTCAGGATCCTGCTCGGCCCATCCGGGATGCTCGGCGCGGAAGGGCGCATGCGCGCTCGATGCCGTGCCCACAATCTTGCCTGTCCCATCCACGATCACGGCGCGCGTTCCGCCCGTCCCTACATCCATTCCAAGAAACCACATGAGAGCAATCCCCCTATATAAATCGGTTTTCTCCGGCGGAGAGAGCATAGCACTCCAGGCACTCTCGAATCTATCAGCCAGGTATTACTGGGCAAGCCGATAGCTTTTAAAGATGCCGTCGCGCTCGTAGTACTTTAATCGAGTGCGAACGATGCCGGGGGCGGATTTCACGAAGAAGGTGGGCGCGATCGTAACGGAGGTCAGCGTCGATCCGTTGGGGAAGGTTGTCGCAGGGAGCCTGCCATCCTGCATGATGGCGTTGAAAACAGAGCTTCGGCTACCAGTCGCGGAGAGCACTTCAGGGAGCTGTCCGGGCTGCAGTTTCAGGGTAAGGGTGTTCCCTCCGTTGTCGGCAGCCCAACTGCTGTTCCTGGGGTCATTGACGGTTCTTTGCCACTCATTGGCGAGATAAGTTTGGAGTGGGTCAAGAGCCGGAGTCCAATCGATTGAACCGGGAAGGGCAGCTTCGGTGGCGCTGCCGGCGATGGCGCTTCCATTGCCGCCACTTGTATCCACACTACCTTGGAGTTGCTGACTCGGTGTGCCGCCGGTTGGCGTGCTTTCATTGGCGCCGCTCGTATCCACACCGCCTTGCTGCGGCTGACTTGTGGCACTGCCGATTTCGCTTTGGGCAAGTTCAATCGCGGCTGAGCATTGTGCCACCTCNNCTTAATGCGGCATCCGATCTCCATATCCGTGATGGCAGCATTCAGGTGAGCGGCACAGGCAGGGAACAGCGCGCGCTCTTGAGTCGAAAGATTGTTGCCGTAGGCGACCATGCTGGCGTCCCATTGCGCCTGCATCTGGCTCGGGTATGGAAAATCCGGATTCTTGCCATCTTCAAAATCTCCGTCGGGATCTTTGATGATCTGCTGCGCCGCTTGATAGAGGTTTACAAGAGCCTGTGCTGGAGATTGAGCTTTCGTCTGCGCTGACGCTGAAGAATGAAAAACCAGCGTGAGCATCACTGCGCCAATGGTCGAGATCGCGGTTGACCGATCTTTCATCTTACGAACCTCCTCGGGGGATTTTTCGAGTGGGGATCACCGAGAGAATGAGGGCGATGATATACCAATGTTCTCGAGGAGATAAAGCGGAATTAGCTTGACTACTTCAGGTTCCTGACGCGGGAGCGCTCCACCTGCTGAGCCAGGATCACAACCACAACAGCCGAGAATGCGCACATGCCGCCGATCAAATAGAGCCCGCTGGCGTAAGTGCCCGATTTGTCTTTGAGCCAGCCAACGAGCACGGGGCCGACGAACCCGCCGAGGTTGCCCATGGCGTTGATGAGCGCAATTCCGGCTGCGGCGCTGGCTCCGGTAAGGAACATGCTGGGCATGGCCCACACCGGCCCCTTGGTTCCATTCACGCCAACATTCACGATCATCAGCGCGAGAATCACCGGGAGGGCAGTCGCCGCATAGCCTGCCCACATAAATCCCACGCACGCGGCGAAGGCAGGAATGGCGACGTGCCAGGTGCGCTCCAGTGTGCGGTCGGAGTGATACGCCCACGCGATCATGGCGACAACCGCGACAAAGCTTGGCGCTGAGTTGAGCCATCCGATGGTCAGGGCCGAATAGCCAAACTGTTTCAGGATGAGCGGCGACCAGAGACCGAGCACGTACAATCCCGCCGATGTTCCGCCGTAGACCAGTGACAGCCCAAGTACGCGCGGATCGCAAAGTGCAGCCCAAACGCCTCCGCCCCTCGCTTCCACCTTGCCTGAGCGTGATCTGCTGTCTGCGCGCTCCGCCTCGAGTGTCGCCGCCAGCCATGCCCTCTCTTCAGTGTCGAGCCACCTGGCTTGNNCGCCAGAGATGGGCGAGCCAATAGCGGTGGAGAGCGGCGCCGCGGCCATGAAGAAGGCGATGGCCTGCGCGCGATGCCGGGTAGGGAACCAGAGGCTCAGGTAGAGAATCGTCCCGGGGAAAAATCCCGATTCCGCGAGACCGAGCAGAAAACGCAATACGTAAAAACTATGGGGCCCAATGACGAATGCCGACGCGACTGACACCAGTCCCCACGCGACCACTACGCGCGCAATCCAGGACCGTGCGCCCACGCGCATCATGATGAGGTTTGAAGGCACCTGGAAGATGACGTAGCCGAGAAAAAATATGCCGCTGCCGAACCCGTACGCCGAAGAGGAAAGGCCGATCGCCTTGTTCATGCTGAAGGCGGCAAAGCCCACGTTCACGCGGTCAAGAAAGCTGACGAAGTAGAGCAGCATGAGGAACGGAAGAAT
>PLST01000506.1 GCA_003164255.1 Acidobacteriaceae bacterium
CCCGAGGACCAGTTGCCGAGCGTGACACCGGCTTTCTCAGCAACATCGGTAAATGTTCCGTTGCGATTATTGTGATACAGACGGTTCTTGCCGTAGTTGCCTATAAAGATGTCGGGCCAGCCGTCGTTGTCGTAGTCGGCCACGCTTACTCCATAGCCCCAACGGTCATTGGTCACGCCTGCCTGCAGAGCAACGTTGGTAAACGTGCCGTCGTGGTTGTTGTGGAACAAGGCGGCATGCGGTGGCTCCTCTTTGCCGTCGAGCGCATCGAAGGTCGAGCCGTTGACGAGATAGATGTCGAGCCAGCCGTCATTGTCGTAGTCGAGCAGGGCAACACCGGAGCCATTGGTCTCGACAATGAAATTCTTTTCCGGAGCTCCCATCTTGTGGCTCCAGCTGGTGAGGCCGGCCTGTTTGGCGATGTCCTCGAAAACCACCGTCCCTTTGCTCACGAATCCACCGGCAGTGATGGGCCGCTTTTGCGCGTCATATTGAGCAGGGGCCGCCACACCTGAAGAGATGCCGCCCATGGCGCCCTGCTGTGCGGTGCACATGGGGGGGAAGACAAGCGCGACGCACAGAGCAGCAAGACCAGGACCGCGAAACGACAAAATCAAACCCTCCGCCTCAGACACTCAAGTTTAACCGGGCGCACTGGAGCGGCGCCAACCAGACGAGGCCAGTCTCCCCTAATCAAATCCAGCCGATGAAAGTTGTGCAAACCGGCGCGCCTTGCTCACTGGCCGCGCAGTTCTCCTGTGGGTAGAAAGGCGATGCCATCAAACTGCGCGCCCGAAGCAAGCACATCTCTCACACGCTCAGGATTGACGCCACCGCGAGCTGCAGCCGTCCTGACCAGGCGCAATGCATCGGCCGGCGTGCTTTCGGCGGGCAGGCGAAAGATCCACGGCACGTTGGCCGAGGTGAGCGACTTGTCGCCGCTGAGCGCAACGACCGGAACGAAGGCCTTGAGGGCCAACTGTTCCGACAGATGCGCCGCGTTGCGATCGAGGGCAACAATGGCGAGCGCGTGCTCGTCCATCAGCGCATGGACCAACTGCGTTGCGGAAGCGCCCCATGACTGGTCGCTGTCGATGGGAATCAGTTTCCACTCCGCCGAGTTCTTTGCTGCGGGCGCAAGCTGCGCCTGCACTTCGGCTGACTGAGCAACGCGGGAAGCTTGCGGTCCGAACAACACGACGGATACGGGGCTACGAGGCACATCGGGTGAGCGTGGGCCGTTGAAATGCTGATCCTCGTCGCCAATGCGCGCGTAAGGAACTTGCGGCGCAGCGGCCGGCGGCGGCTGCGCGGGTCCGGCATTCGCGGCTGCGGCCTGGGTATTCGCGGCAGCGGCAAGGGTGTTCGCAGTTGCGGCCGAGGTATTCGAGGCAGCGACCGGCTTTTCCATCGTGGCCAGCTTGTAGGTGATTGCGCCGTCGTGCACTGTGCCCACGTACATGGGCGCAACGTTCTTCTGGTTAGGGTCGAAGCGCATGGGGCCCGTAATTCCGTCGTACTGCTCAATGTCAGCGAGAGCATCGTGAATGCGGGCGCGATTGAGGCCGGCCTTGCAGATGGAGTCGAGCAGCATGTTCATCGCGTCGTAGGCAAGCGCCGCGAACTGCTCGGGCTGCTCCTTGAAGCGAGCGTTAAAGCGGCGATTGAAATCGAGCCAGCGCGCATCGTTGCGAGAGGGATCGTAGGGGAAGACAGCCTGGAAGCCTTCGGCCGCGGGCCCTGCCTCAGCCAGCATCTCCGGCCCCAATGTGCGATAGGAGCCGAAGACGCGCTGCTTCATTCCGAGAGCACGCATCTGCTTGAGGATTTGCGCGGCGGGAACTTCGTCGCTCCAGATGACGATGGCATCGGTGCGCGACGCCTGAATGATTTTCAGCTCGCGCGTGTAATCGGTATCGCCGGGAAGAAATTTCTGCTCAATGACAACCGGATGGCCAAGGCGCCGCGAGGCATCGCGAAACTTAAGCACGCCAAAACGGCCGTAGCGGCTGTTGACGCGGAGCAGGGCAACACGCTTCAAACCGAGCTCGCTATAAATTCTTCGGGCCAGCGTGAGGCATTGCACGCGATCGTCCTGCAGGTCAGTGAAGTACCAGGGAATGTAGGTTTCAGGAATGGTGGGATCAGTCGAAGCTGAATTGACGATGGGAATCTCAGCCTTGAGCGCAACGCGCAATGCGATGTGGGTGGAGTCGGAACTGATGGAGCCAAAGATTGCCCAGTCCTGATCGTCGTAGACCATCTTGACGACCTCGTTCGAAGCCGAGCCCCAGATGGTGGGATCGGTGGAACGGTCTTCGCCGTACATTGCCTTGGCCTGCCAGTTGTCGTAGTCGTTGTGCAGCATCAGGCGGAAGGGTTTGCCGCCATAGCCACCGTTGGCGTTGGCCTCTTCGACGGCCAGTTGCGCGCCATGAAGCATGCGCATGCCGAATACCTGCTCGGGACTGTGTTCGATGGGACCGAAGAAGCCGATGCGTACTTCGGTCAGATTCTTCGGCTCGGGCAGATCGCGTCCCGCGCCCGTGTAGATATCGGGATGGGTGTAGTTGACGTCGTAAGGACTCGCGAATTTCGCATAGGGACTGAGATCCGCCGGCTCGCCTGCGTAGGGCGTCACATCGCGATCGCGGGGCGGAGCGGGCGGATGCGCCCCACACTCACATACGTGCCCCGTCTTGNNGCGCAGAGAAACATCGACGCCACTAACAATCCCTTGCGCATAGCAACTACTCCTGGCCGGCTTGTTCCTTGCTGGTGCGGAACATGGCGATCGCCTCAATCTCGACGAGCAACTCAGGCCGGCAGAGCTTTGCCTGAATGCCAGTGGAGGCCGGCAGCGGATCCAGTCCCTGCGCCTTGAAGAACGCCGTGCGCTCCTCGTTGAAGGCCTCATAGTCGCGATCGATATCGCGCAGGTAGCACGAAGTGCGCACGATGTCGTGCCATGTGCAGCCTTCGCTTTCGAGCAA
>PLST01000059.1 GCA_003164255.1 Acidobacteriaceae bacterium
CCGGAGGTCGAGGTGGGCGACTATACCATTGTTCACGTGGGCTTTGCGCTCTCAAAGATCGACGAGGAGACGGCCCTGCAAACCCTCGATGACTTCCGCCAGATGGGTGTGCTGGAGGCCGAGTTGGAGAGCGATGAAGAGGCCTTTGCGCGGGCCGCCGCCGCGCCGCAGTCACCTTGCCCCGATGGAAGCTGTTCGGCGGTTGCCCAAAAAACTGCCGATTAAAGTTCATGGTCTCCCACCCTAGCCGCAAAAACAAGAACGCGGCGAGGGTGGGGCGCCCAGCGTTGTGGTTGGGCAAGAGCCGAAAACGCAGGTCCTTCGACTCAGTTTGTCGCAATAAACGCGACAAACTTCGCTCAGGATGACAGATTTTATGATGCGAATTTCAGAAACAAGATACAAGTGCGAATGTAAAGTCGAAAGCAGAATCAACCCATGAAGCCAATTCTCATTCCCGATTCCGCCCGCCGCTGGGATTGCCTGAGCCTGGGCGAAGTGATGCTCCGCCTTGATCCCGGCGAGAGCCGCATCCACACTACGCGCCAGTTTCAGGTGTGGGAGGGTGGCGGCGAATATAACGTGGCCCGCGGCCTGCGCCGCTGCTTTGGCCTGCGCACCGCCATTGCCACGGCGCTGGCCGACAACCCCGCCGGTCGCCTCGTGGAAGACTTGATCCTGCAAGGGGGCGTTGACACTTCGCTGATCCGCTGGCTTCCCTATGACGGCGTGGGCCGAACGGTGCGCAACGGCATCAACTTTACCGAGCGCGGCTTCGGAGTGCGCGCCGCGGTGGGCTGCTCGGACCGGGGCCACACCGCCATCAGCCACGTCAAGCGCGGCGACTTCGACTGGGAGGCGATCTTTGGAGCGGCTGCCGGCGCGCGCTGGCTGCACACCGGCGGCATCTTCGCCGCGCTCTCGGCCTCAACCGCCGAGGTGGCTGCCGAGGCCATGGACGCCGCCCGCAAACACGCAACTCCGGTCTCCTACGATCTCAACTACCGCGAATCGCTGTGGAAGAGCATCGGCGGCAAGGCAAAGGCGCAGGAGGTAAATCGCGAACTGGTGCGCAAGGTTGATCTGCTGCTGGGCAACGAGGAAGATTTTTCCGCCATGCTGGGCGTTGAGGTCAAGGGCGTCGGCGAGGAGTTTGCCGAGCTGCCCATCGCCGGCTACGAAGAGATGCTGCGCGAAGTGGCCGCGGCTTATCCCAACCTGAAGCTGGTGGCCAGCACCCTGCGCACCGCGCACTCCGCCAGCCGCAACGCCTGGGGCGCCATCGCACTCTATGAAGATAAGATTGTCCACGTTGCTCAGCGCGAGATCGAGATCTTTGACCGCGTGGGCGGCGGAGACAGCTTTGCCTCCGGCCTGATCTACGGCCTGCTCACGGCCCGGCCCATCGAGTGGGCGGTGCGCTGCGGCGTGGCTCACGGCGCGCTGGCCATGACCACTCCCGGCGACACCAGCACAGCAACGCTCGGCGAAGTGGAACGCATCATCAAAGGTGGGCCGGCACGGATTGCCCGCTAGAGGAAAAAATGGCAGAGACCACACAGGAGATCATCGAACGCGTGGGGCTGATACCGGTGCTGCGCGCGCGCAATGCCGCCCAGGCTCATGCTGTCGTCGAGGCCTTGATTGCTGGCGGCGTCACCGTTGTCGAAGTCACCATGACCGTACCCGGCGCTGTTGACTTGATAAAAGAGCTAAAGAAAGAGTACGGCACGAAGTGCCTGCTCGGCTCCGGCACCGTGACCACCGCCAAGCAGGCCGAGGCCACCATCGAGGCGGGCGCGGAGTTTGTCGTCAGCCCCAGCCTGCATCCAGAGGTAATCGCGGCCACAAAGGCCGCAGGCAAGCTCTCCATCCCCGGCGCGCTCACGCCCACCGAGGTAATCACGGCATGGAACGCGGGCGCGGATTACGTGAAGGTTTTTCCCTGCTCGGCGATGGGCGGCGCAAGCTACCTCAAGTCGCTGCTGGCGCCGTTTCCCTTTCTCAAGCTGATTCCCACCGGCGGCGTCACGCTGGCAACCGCCGCGAGCTTTCTCAGCGCCGGAGCGCGCGCGCTGGGCGTGGGCGGCGACCTGGTCAATCTGGCTGCAATCGATGCCGGAACTCCGGAAACCATCACCGAAACCGCCCGCGAGTATCTAAAAATACTTGCCCAGGCGCGACAGAGCCGAAGAGAATGAAGTATACGGCGGGATGCGAGCGTTTTGCGGCAGGGAAACTTTTGGGCCATCGCTCCCGTCAAGTCGTACTGTGCGGCTGTCAACATTCTGCTTCGACGCAACCGTACAAATTCACCACGAGGTTATATCGATGAAACAGCTTTTGTGTCTTTGCGCGGCCTTGATGATGGCATTCAGCGCCGCAACCGCCTTCGCCGCCGACGTTACCGGAACCTGGACCGGCAGCATGGTCACGCCGGATGGAAATAGCTTCCAAATCACATTCACCTTCAAGCAGGACGGCGCCAAGCTGACCGGCACGGTGGCAGGGCCGCAGGGCGATCCGATGGAGATCAGCGACGGCAAGGTTGACGGCGACAAGATCTTCTTCAACGTCAGCTTCAACGGCATGACCATCAAACACGAAGGCGTCCTCAGCGGAGACACCATCAAGCTGAAGACCAAGACCGATCAGGGAGACTTCCCCGGCGGCGAGATGACTCTGACGCGGAACAAAGCCAGTCAATGAAGTATCTGACCGAATTTCGCAACGGCGAAATTGCGCAGCGCATGGCGCGCGAGATCGCCGCTGCGGCCACGCGCCCCTGGAAGATTATGGAGGTCTGTGGCGGGCAGACGCACTCGATTATCAAAAATGGCATCGACCAGATGCTTCCCGCCGGTATCGAGATGATTCACGGCCCCGGCTGCCCGGTGTGCGTAACTCCGCTGGAGTTGATTGATAAAGCGCTGGCCATCGCCGCGCAGCCGGGGGTGATCTTCTGCTCGTTTGGCGATATGCTGCGTGTGCCCGGAACAGAACAGGATCTGTTTCAGGTCAAGGGCACGGGCGGCGATGTGCGGGTGGTCTATTCTCCACTGGATGCGGTGGAACTGGCGGCGAACAATCCGGATCGCGAAGTTGTCTTTTTCGGAGTTGGTTTTGAGACCACGGCTCCGGCCAACGCGATGAGCGTTCACCTGGCGAAACGGCGCGGCCTCAAGAATTTTTCGGTGTTGGTTTCGCATGTGCTGGTGCCGCCGGCGATTGAAGCCATTTTGCAATCGCCCGGCAACCGGGTACAGGGTTTTCTGCTCGCCGGGCACGTGTGCAGCGTGATGGGCTACTGGGAGTATCCGCCCATTGCAGAGAAGTATGGCGTTCCCCTGGTGGTCACCGGCTTTGAACCGCTCGATCTTCTCGATGGCATTCGGCGGACTGTCATTCAACTGGAGGCGGGCCGTCACGAGGTTGAGAATGCGTACAGTCGCGTGGTTACGTTCGAGGGAAATCGCGCGGCGCAAAAACTGTTGAGCGAAGTATTTGAAGTAAGCGATCGGGCGTGGCGAGGCATCGGCGTCATTCCGAAGAGCGGATGGAAGCTCAGCGAGGCGTATCGAGAGTTTGACGCTGAAGAGAGATTTGAGATCAGCGGGATTCATACAGAGGAATCGGCTCTTTGCCGCGCGGGCGATGTGTTGCGCGGCGCCATCAAGCCGGCCGAGTGCGCGGCCTTTGGAAAGGAATGCACGCCGCGTCATCCGTTGGGAGCCACGATGGTCTCAAGCGAAGGCGCTTGCGCGGCTTATTTCAACTACGGGCGCTTTCTTTCAGCGGAAGAGTTGGCGAGCGCCGGCTCGGCTCTGACGGGAGCCGCGCATGAGTGAGCTCCTGAAGACCGGCGTGCCTGACTTCTCAAACTGGTCGTGCCCGCTTCCATTGGTTGGCTATCCCACCATTGTGATGGGCCACGGAGGCGGCGGCAAGCTGGGCAACGAACTGGTGGAGCATCTTTTTCTGCCGTCGTTTCGGAATCCGGCGCTTGAGAATCTTGGCGACGCAGCGCTGCTCGATGTGCAGGCGGGAAAGATTGCGATGAGCACGGATTCATTTGTCGTGCAGCCGCTGTTTTTTCCCGGCGGCAACATAGGCGAGCTCGCGGTCAACGGGACGGTGAACGATCTGGCCGTGTCTGGCGCGGTGCCGCGATTCCTGAGTGCCAGCTTCATTCTTGAAGAGGGCTTTCCTCTTGCGCAGTTGGCGGCGATTGTTGGGTCGATGGCGAAGGCCGCTGCAACTGCGGGCGTGAAGATTGTTACCGGCGACACGAAGGTTGTGGAGCACGGACACGGCGATGGCTGCTACATCAACACGGCGGGCATCGGCGTGGTGCGCGAAGGAATCCAGGTGGGCCCGCATCGTGCGCAGGCGGGCGACGTTGTGCTGGTGTCGGGAACCATCGGCGATCACGGCATGGCGATCATGAGCGTGCGCGAGGGACTGGAGTTTGAAAGCCAGATCCGCTCAGACTGCGCGGCGCTGAACGGGATGATTGGCGACGTGCTGAACGTGGCGCGAGGCGCGGTGCATGCGATGCGCGATCCTACGCGCGGCGGGCTTGCTTCCACTCTGAATGAGATTGCGCAGTCGTCGCGGGTGGGCGTGGTGATTGATGAAGCGAGCCTGCCGGTGCGGACAGAAGTGCAGTCGGCGTGCGAGTTGCTGGGGCTCGATCCGGTGTACGTAGCGAACGAGGGCAAGGCTGTTTTCTTTGTGGCCGAAGAGGCCGCCGATACCGTTCTGGCATTGCTGCGCGCGCATCCGCTGGGGCGCGAGGCCGCGCGCATCGGGCAGGTGACGGCGCAACACAAGGGCATGCTGGTGGCGCGCACGGCCATGGGATCCAATCGCGTGATTCCGACGCAGATTGGCGAGCAGTTGCCGCGCATCTGCTGAACGCGCTGTCTGCTTCCACCTCCCAGCTTGGGTTTCCGGTGCCTTCCAGTATCCTTAGGTGTGGCGACTGACGCGGAAGCAAACCCGGAAACTAATCTAGAAACAAGCGCGGAGTCTCCTGAGACAAGCGTAGAGACGCCCGCAGAGGCCGTCGTCAAGCCTCCGCGCCGCAGGGTCTCAGTGCGCGCGGTTGTGAAATGGGCCGGCCTTGGCCTGGTAGCTCTGTGGCTGCTGTTCGCGCTCGTGCTGGTAGCGGCCCGGTGGATCGATCCGCCGACAACGATGGTGCACATGGAGCGGCATGCGCAGGCGTTGATCGCAGGGAAGCCTTACCACGAGCGCTACACCTTTATTCCGATGAGCCAGATTTCGCCGCAGTTGCAGCACGCCGTGGTTGCGGCGGAAGACGCGCGCTTCTACCAGCACCATGGCTTCGACTGGCACGAGATCCAGCTTGCCGCCGATGAAGACATGGAAGGCGGACGCCGTCGCGGGGCTTCGACGATTACACAGCAACTGGTGAAAAACCTGTTCTTTGGAACGAACCGTTCGATTTTGCGCAAGGGAGCGGAGTTCACGCTGGTGCCGGTGGCGGAGTTTGTGCTGGGTAAGGAGCGGATTCTGGAGCTCTACCTGAATGTGGTGGAGTGGGGGCCGGGCGTGTATGGCGCGGATGCGGCTTGCCGGACCTGGTACGGAACATCGGCGAGGAATGTGAGCCGCGATGAGGCGGTGCGGCTGGCGGCGATTCTTCCGGCACCGCTGAAGCGGAAACCGGAACGGATGAATCAGTACAGCGGGTTGATTCTGGAGCGGGAACGGCAGATGGGGTGGTAAAGGCAGGGAACAGGGAACGAGGGAACAAGGGAACGAGAGAGCAGGGAGCAGGGAACAGGGAACAGGGAACGG
>PLST01000197.1 GCA_003164255.1 Acidobacteriaceae bacterium
GTAGAGGCCGGAGCCGACACCACCAAAGACGAGTTCGCCAAGCATGATGTTGGTGAGCACGACCATGCCGCCCAGGGGCGTAAAGCTGTCGTGCATGCCGTTTACGGCACCGCAACTGGCGTCAGTGGTAATGGTGGCGAAGAGCGCGGATTCGGCAATGCCATTGCGAACCTCCTTGCCTTCCATGTTGCCGCCCGCTTGCCCGGTGGTGTAGGTTTGCGCGGCTCCGTGGATCAGGGGGTGCGGTTGCGACTCGGCCCAGTAGACGGCGGTGAATCCAGCGGCGAAGAGGACAAACATGGCGGCGAAAACTGCCCAACCGTGGCCCGGAGAACCGGTCATGCGCCCGAGCGTGTAGGTGAGCCCGGCGGGAATGATGAAGATGGAAAGAATCTGGAGGAAGTTGGAGAACGGCGTGGGGTTCTCATAGGGATGAGCGCTGTTCGCGTTGAAGAATCCGCCGCCGTTGGTGCCGAGCATTTTGATGGCTTCCTGCGAGGCAACCGGGCCTTGGCCGATGGTCTGCGTCTGGGCAGGCTGCTCGAGAGGGTGTGCGACGGTGTACTTGCTGAAGTTCTGGGGCACGCCCTGGGCAACGAGCAGCAGCGCGTAAATGAACGCTCCCGGCAAAAGCACGTAGAGGAGAGTGCGGGTCATATCCACCCAGAAGTTGCCGATGGTGGCAGACTGGGTGCGCTTGATGCCGCGAATGAGCGCGACGGCCACCACGATGCCGACCGCTGCAGACCAGAAGTTATGAGTGGCGAGGGCGAGCATCTCAGTGAGATAGCTCATGGTGGCTTCGGGCGTATAGGACTGCCAGTTGGTATTGGTCGTAAAGCTGGCTGCGGTGTTCCAAGCCAGATCGGGGCCGACGGCGGCCAGTCCCTGCGGATTCAGAGGCAGCCACGCCTGCAGGCGCTCAATGCCATAAGTGAGGAGCAGGGATGCCGCGGAAAAGCCCAACGTGGCGAACGCATACTGACGCCAGTTCATTTCCTGTGCTGCATTGATCGCGCAGAGCTTGTAGATGAGCCGTTCGAAGGGACGCAGGACGGGATCGAGCCAGGTGCGCTCGCCCTCAAGGACGCGCGCCAGGTAGATGCCCACCGGACGAACGGTCAACAGCAGAACGAGGCAGTAGAACGCAAACTGCAACCAGCCATTGGCGGACATGTCAAAATTTCTCCGGGAAAAGCAGGGTGAGGGTGAGGTACCCGAGCAGAAGGACGGAAAGAACGAGGGCAATACCGGTGACGAGGTCGATTTGCATGGGTTACCTCAACTTCTGGCAGGCCACGACGTAGAGAAACGCCATGGCGAAGAAAACAACGGTAAACAGCAGCATGACGACATCTTGCATCGCAGATCTCCCGCCGGCTTTCGGAGCCCGGCACAGGATTGATTGTGGGGTGAGCAGAATTTGGGTGGGAGAAGGATTTCGTAAAGGAACCGTAAAGATCAAGCGGGAAAGCCCACATAGTGAGAAGGGATCGGATTGCAGACAGAGAGTTTGGGATCGCGGATTTGGCGATCGCAGTGGCGAGATTTGGGCTATTTGGCGCGGACTTTACTGGCGCGCCGCGGGCTATTCTTCGATTCCGGACCAGCCCTCAGGGATGAAGCGGTAGCCGACCCATGGCTCGGTTTGAATGTACTGTCTATCGGTTTCGGCCTCGAGCTTCTTGCGCAACTGGCCTACGAAGACGCGGAGATATTCGGGCTGGTGAGCCGATTGCGCGCCCCAGACCGCGGTGAGCAGGGCGCGGTGGGTGATGACCTTGCCGGCATGGCGGGCCAGGTGCGCAAGCAGATCGAATTCCTTCGGCGTTAGATGGATTGCTTTGCCGAGCACGGCGACGCTGTGGTTGGTGACGTCGACAACAAAATCCCCGGCCTCGATGGCCGTGGCCGCGCGCTCCGGAGCACGACGAAGATGTGCGCGCACGCGGGCCAGCAGTTCCTGGATGCCGAAGGGCTTGGTCACGTAGTCATCGGCGCCAGCGTCGAGGGCTTCAACCTTGGAACGCTCGTGCTCGCGAACGGAGAGAACCAGCACGGGGATCGCTGAAGAGGCTCGGATGGCGCGGCAGACCTCCACGCCGCTCATACCGGGCATCATGAGGTCAGTGATGACGAGATCGGGCGTCCAGTCTTTGAAGGTGCGCAGACCCTCCTCGGGATCGTTGGCCGTGCGCACGTCGTAGCCCTGTGCTGAGAGCGAACCGCGCAGCACGCGGGTGATGTTCGGCTCGTCGTCGATAACAAGGATTCTGCCTGGCATGGCGTTCTTCTTTCTCAACTCACTCAACGGAAGATTACATCATCCGGAAGGGGCGTATGATTTCCGTGATGAGTCCTGCGAACAGATTAATGGAAGGCCTGCCCGATTCGCGGGGAGCGCTTCATTGGGCAGTGGCGACTGCACTGGCGGGCGCGACCACATTCGTGCTCACGAGTCTGAACGCCAACTCCGCGACGGCAGGCATGGTGTACCTGGCGCTGGTGGTGTGGTCGGCGACGCAGGCCGGGATCATTCTGTCGCTCTACCTTGCCCTGCTTTGCGCACTGGCATTTGATTATTACTTTCTGCCTCCGTACCACACGCTTCGACTGGCAACTGCCGGTCAATGGGTGGAGATGCTGACGTTTCTGGCGTGCTGCGTGCTGGTCAGCCGGGTGGCGGAGCGGGCGCGCAAGCAGACCGAACAGGCCGAGCAGCGGCGCATGGACGTGGAGCGGCTTTACGAGTTGAGCCAGGAGCTGATGCTCTATGACGACGCGGACGCCCTGATCCGCGACCTTCCCCGGTTGATCGACCGGATCTTCTCGCTGGACGGCGTGGTGTTGTACGTCTACGAACGGGACCAGTTTTACGCGTCGACGTCGGAGCTGCCGATCAGCATTCAGGCGAGCCTGCGCGCCATGGCGCAAAGCCGGAACCCAACCCTGGCAATTCCGGGAGACATGACGGCGAGGCCTCTGATGGTGGGGATGCGGCCGATTGGCGCAATGGGGTGGAGGCCGGCGGAGCTCTCGCTTGAGGTATCGACGGCAGTGTGCGCGCAGGTGTCGATTGTGATCGCGCGCTCGATGGCCCTGGAGGCCACGGCGCGCTCTGAAGCTGCGCGGGAGGGCGAGCGGCTGAGAACGGCGCTGATTGACTCTCTGACGCACGAGCTGCGCACGCCGCTGACCTCAATCCGCGCTGCGGCTACCACGCTGCTGCAGACGGCGGAGATGGATGAGGAAGGGCGGCGCGATATGGCCGCGATTATCGATGAAGAGGCCACGCGCCTCGATACTCTGGTGGGCGATGCGGTGGAGATGGCCGAGATTGATGCGCATGTGGTGAAGGTGCGGCTAGGTCCGCACCATCCGCGGGCGCTGCTGGACGAGGCCGTGGAGGAGTCGCGCAAGGCGCTGGCCAAACACCGCGTGACAATTGCGCAGAAGACGGAGGAAAGCGAGGATCCGGTGTGGTACGACAAGCACCTGCTGGGCCGGGTGCTGCGCCACCTGCTGGAGAACGCGGCGGCGTACTCCCCGGCCGGAAGCCACGTGAAGCTGAGCAGCCGGCGCGTGAAAGACCGGCTCGAGTTCGCGGTGGAAGACGACGGCCCGGGGATCGACGCCGCCGACCTGGGCCTGATTTTTGAGAAGTTTTACCGGGGGCAACGCAGAATCAGCATGAAGAAAGGCTCCGGCATGGGACTGGCGATTACGCGCGCGATTCTGACCACCCATGGCGGCGGGATTGAAGCAACAAATTGCGCAAAAGGCGGAGCGCGCTTCCGCTTCTGGGTGCCGCTGGTGGAGAAGGAACCGGAAGTCAAGGCCTGAGCCGCAGTTCCCTTCCCTGCGCGGATTTTCCGTCAAATTAATCCGGTCAAACCGGCTCGTCTGACCAGTCGCAGACAATTTCGCATCGCTTTTCTGAGCTTTCAGCAGCGTATTCAAGCAGGCGAGCCACGCGCCACGCGTCGACCGCGGCGACGGGGGCTGGGCCTTTGCCGAGGATGGCGTCGCGGACGGCCGCGTAGAAGAGGCGATAGTCGCCGGGGATGGGCTGGATGGGGCGAGTCACCGTGCCGCCGTCGACATCGACGCAGAGTGTCCCCCAGGCGGAGGTGGGCTCGGTGCCCCATGGGCCATCGGCGATGCGGGTGATTTTGCTGAGCGCCGCTTCCTGCGGGTCGACGCCGGTCTTGACGTAGTTTCCGCGGGTGCCGCGGACATGGTAGCGGGGACGCTCGATGGTGGAGAGGGTGTTGGCCGAGACCACGACTGTGAGGCCGGGATAGCGGAGGCGAATGGCGAAGGAATCGTTGGCGCCTTTGCCATCGCGCTCGCGCTTGATTTCGGCATCGACGCCTTCAGGGAGGCCGAAGAGGGCCAGAGGCTGGTCGGCAAGATGCGTGCCGAGATCGAGCAGAAGCCCGCCTTGCGCGGGATCGTTTTTCCAGGGCATGCGTGCGGTGGGCGCGGGACGCCAGCGGTCCATGGTGGACTCGAAGGAGACGAGGCGACCGAGCGGTGCATCGTGAAGCAGCTCTTTGAGCGTGAGGAAGTCGCTGTCGAAACGGCGGCTGTGAAAGGGTGCGAGCAGGAGGCCTTTGGCTGCGGCGAGCGTGATGAGCTCGGCTACTTCAGCTGAGGTGACGCACATGGGCTTGTCGACGACAACGTGCTTGCCGGCTTCGAGCGACTGGCGGGCGAATTCGAAGTGGCTGTCGTTGGGCGTTGTCACGACGATGAGCGAGAGCGAGGCGTCGGCCAGCATCGCGTCAAGCGCGCGGTAAGTGGTGATGCCCGGATAGCGCTCGGCCGCTTTATTGGTGGTGCGTTCGACAATGGCGGCCAGTTCGATGCCTTCGACGGAAGAAAGCAGAGGGGCGTGAAAGACGCGGCCACCCAGGCCGAAACCGATGAGTCCTGCACGAATCATGATTCCTCCTCCGCGGAGAGAAATTGTCCCCAAGGTCAACGGCCCAAAAACTTCTGCTCGTGCGATGGTACGACTTTGGGGTTGCCGGAAGTAACTGGCGGGCCGGACGGCTTCATGGTCGCCATAGTTCCCTACTAGCCAGCATCATGCTTGTTCAATTACTGAGCTGGCCCGTCCACGATGATTCGCGAGGTCGAGCCGAAGCGGTGATAGCTGCTGAAGCTGACCTCATTGATGCGCTGAATTTCCCTATCGCTCATATCTCCTCTGGCGTGAGATTTCACCAGGGAGATCGCGAGGCTGCGCACCGGGCAGATGTAGCTCTTGCCGTCGATCTCGACGGGCCCGTATTGCACCGAGACGGCGGCGCGCATGATCGGGTCGGAGCGTTTAAGTTCCGACTCGATAGTGACACGCAAAAC
>PLST01000165.1 GCA_003164255.1 Acidobacteriaceae bacterium
ACAGCGCTTTCAATTTGCACATAGTTGCCGAAGGCGCCAGCCAGATGCACCTTGCTGAGGGCGGCAGCGTCGGCTCCCAGGCGCTTGAGAAGCAGTTTGAATCCCGATGCGATGGCGCCTTTGGCCAACTGCAACTCGCGAATATCCGCCTGGTAAAGAACCACGGGGCCTGCGACTGGAAACAGCTTTGTGCCATTGGCGATGCGCCCTGAAGAAAGGATGGCGCCGCTGTCGAGTCCCACGGCAACAGCATCAACCAGGCCGCTGCCGCAGATGCCCTGCGGCGCGACATCGCCGACGACGGTCGCTTTCATCTGACCGTCCTCCAGTGTGACGTGCGCAATGGCCCCGGTCGCGGCGCGCATGCCCATGCGTATGGATCCGGCCTCAAAGGCTGGGCCCGCCGCCGTCGACGCGCACACAATTCCGTAACGGTTGCCGATGGCTATCTCGCCGTTGGTGCCGAGGTCAACAAGCGCCACCAGGTTGTCGCTCCCGGCCATGCCCGTGGCAATGATGCCGGCCAGAATGTCAGCGCCGACAAAGCCACCGAGGCAATGCGCAAAGCGAATCCTGCAATCCGGCCGCAGATTCCAGCCCAACTGGTCCGGCTTGAAGCTCTGTTCGCCCAGATGCCGCGATGCAAACGGTGCGTGGGCAAGCGGCTCCACGTCGCAGCCGGAAAACAAGTGATGCATCACGGTGTTGCCCACCAGCACGATCTCGGCAATCTCCTGCTCTCGTCCGCGCGAGAGACGCGTCACCATGGCGCCGAGCGTCTCTCGGATCACCGCCGTAAGATCGTCGCCGTTGAGCGCTGCGCGAATACGGTTCATCACGTCGGCGCCGAAGCGGACCTGCGGGTTCAACTCCGTTTCCACCGCCAGCACCTGGCCCGTGGCGAGGTCGAGCGTTTGGGCGGCAATAGTTGTGGTGCCGAGGTCGATCGCGATGCCGAGGCCATGCTTACCCGCGGAGGCAAGCCCCACGTTATCAGTGAGCACCTCCATGCGCGTCTGGCTGCACTCGAGAACCAGCGGACTTTGTGCGCGGGCCTGGCAGGCGAGGCGCCATCCCTGGTTGAGCCGCTTCGGCAGAAAGACCACCCGGTCCGCTTCCGTCACGGGCAGGGAACCAGCAAGAACGCGAACCGAACAACCGCCGCAAACACCGGTACCTCCGCAGGGAAATTCAACACCCTGCGCGGAAAGCGCGGGGATGAGTGAAGCGCCACCCGGCAACTCAAGCTCAATGGCGAACGGCTCAAGGCGAATCCGAACCGGATGGGGGCTCATCGCCGGTTCGGGCTTATTCGGCATCAACGATCCCATCGGTCACCGTCGCACGGATGGTTGCTCCGGGCGCGACGACCAGAAAGTCTTCAGGGGGCCAGTCGCCGTTGACTAGCTGTTCGAGCAGCGCGAGCGATCCCGTTACTTCGTCGAAAAACCATCCTTCCTGAGCGGCTTCTGCTGAGGCCCTGGCGCGGCTGGCATGGTCAGACGCTATCCCGGTGGAGATATACGTCAGCCCCGAGTAGTGACTGCGAAAGGAGTTGAACTGGTCGAAGAGATAGATGCCGTTCTCCTCGCCGTATTTGGCGATAAGCTCCTCCCGGGTGCGACGCTCGCCAAGCGGGCTTTTCTGCGAAGCAAAGGCCGGCTCAAGCCTCATGCCGGCCGTCTGAAATTCAATCCAGCCGGGTGAGCGGTAATAGACACCGGGATGTTTTTCAAAGTATGCCTGGTAGGCGCCGCGGCTGCCCATCAACACGCCGATGCAGTCGTGTGCGCGGGGCAGGACGAGCTGCGTTTTCCCGGCGCGCAAGCCTTCGGTTCCCCGTCCGCAGAGCGCGTAGCCCAGAAGGATGGCGTCGTAGCCTGAGGCGTCGGCTGCATCAATCCGCTCCTGCAGGTGGCCGCGCATCTCAACGCCGAGGTCATGCAAACCCATCGGCACATTTTCAACGTCGACGGAGTGAGATGTCCGCGCCAGAACAGCCTCAAACTCGCGTGTGAAGACCTGGCAGATGATGGCTTTGAATCGCATGGTCAGAGGGTGTCTCCGATGCGCGGCGGGACGGATATCGGGGAGACAATCTGATACAGACTAAAGGCCATAGCTTGCTTTGTCGTAGAGGCTGCCATATTGCGATTCGAGCTCGAGCAACAGCGCTTCCTCGCCGGCTGGAAACGCGCTCAGCGCCTCGTCGATGCGCGTGAGCCACTGCTGTTCCTTGCGGGATAGGTGGAGTTTTTTGAGCGTGACGCCGTCCTTGAGCAATTCAACAGCTGCGCGGCCCGCGGCGATGACGCGATGATAGGGCGTGTCCGCTGCGACGATTGCGCCGGCAATGCGGATGGTCGCTTCCGGTGACAGGACGGCTGCCTGCGGGCTCAGCCACTCGTCGGAGGCGGTCATCCAATTGCGCAATTGCAACGCGCCGCCTTTTGTTCCGGCGGCGGTATTCATCAGACGGCAGTCGTAGGACAGAAGTTCGGTAAAGACTTCAGGAGCATTGCCGGAGAGCAGCCGCACATTCTGGACCGACTCGTTGCTCCACAAGTCGCACATGGCGGCGGCGATGTTGCCAAGCGGACTGAAATGCGCGCAACTGGCCGACTTGCCTTCCATTGAAATGGGGCAACCTGTAATGGCCTTGATGACCGGTCCCTCGTAGGCGCAATCTTTTGACGGACCCACCGCTCCCTGCTCGAAGGCACATAGGCTGCGGACGGCGCTCATGGCCCGCACCACTGCGGCGAGCACTTCGGGAAGCATTTTCTGGTGGGCGAGTTGCATGGCGGTGTTGGCGAATCCGCAGGCGGAGTCGCCGCCGCTCACAACACCAGGATGCGCGGCGCAGATCTCGCTGATCTGGGCCCACAGCCAGGACATGTCTCTTGGGGCGAGAACTCCAAGCGCAAACACAATGCCTGAAAAATCTCCATACATCAGTGCTTCGTCGTGGACTTCCTTGCCACCGATGGATTCGATGGAGAGAATGTCGGCCCCGGCCTCTGCACAGAGCTCCAGAGATCGCTTGAGACGCTGCCAAGGTTCGCCCGTGCGCATCAGGGGCGGTTTTTGCTGGTCGCGAATGTCGGTGGGGGTAACGCGCAGGGCGCAAGGCAGATGATACTTTTCGTGGCNNNNATATTCATGGCCGGCAAGGTGAAATTGACTTCCGGAAAGACCTGGCCCGCGCCGATGTTCAAACCAAGACCGCAAGCAAGCGGATGCGGACTGACGCCATAGATGAGGTCTTCAGGGAGTGGAATGGTAAGTGCGGAGTAATTGAGGGCTGTCTGGGCAATCATCGTCTTATGCAGTCGCCAGCAGACTCTTGACCATGCTGACAGCGCCGCTTGCATTTTCGCTGTATCCGTCGGCGCCAATCGATTCGGCATACTGCCGCGTCACGGGAGCGCCGCCGAGGAGGATCTTTACCTGGGTGCGCAAGCCTGCGCTCTTGATGGCGTCTATGGTCGTCTTCATGGCCGGCATGGTCACGGTGAGCAGCGCGGACATGCATACAACGTGAGGATTGCGCTCCTTGATGGCGGCGACGAAGCCTGCAGGCGACACGTCAGCCCCCAGGTCGATGACTTCGAAGCCACTGCCTTCCAGCATCGAGGCCACAATGTTCTTGCCGATGTCGTGCAGGTCGCC
>PLST01000564.1:0-16389 GCA_003164255.1 Acidobacteriaceae bacterium
AATCGGACAAAGCATGAACTCTCCTGGCTGACAGCGATTTCGGACGAGGGTTCGACTCCCGCCGCCTCCACCAATAACTTTAAATACTCAACGACGAGAATCAGGCCGGAAACACAACAAACAGCGCTTGAAACGCATTTGTTTCCAACGCGCCGCGGGCGCCCAGGAATCAAATCTCTTCCCGGAGCGCCCGCAAGCATCGATCATCGGTTTAGGTTATTTTGAGGCGATTGCCTGTGCCTTTGCATCTCTCACGGCATCAAGGAACGCGTGTGCGGCTTGCGGCACGGCTACTTCGCCCTGCAAGATGTGGCGAGTCGAGACATCGTGGCCGTAGATGGCCTCGGTAGAGTCATCGTCGCGGCGGATAGCAGCACCGTTAAGCGTGACTCCGGCAAAAAGGCCACGAGCGCGTGAGTAGGTGAGGACTTCGGTCTCCAGCTTCCAGTCGGTATTGGCGGAGGCATGGCGTCCAACCGGCCCGGCCGCCGCTGAAGCATCGGCGCCCAGTTCAAAGTTGCTGTTGATCAAGTGCTGCATTCCACGGTCGTTCTGGATGACCATAACCAGGTCCACGCCTTCGACGCCGATTTGCAAGCCCCAGCTTCCGCCGGTGATGGTGAAGAATGCCGGTGCGCTCCATCCGTCAGCGGTGCGGCAGGTAGCAATGCCTCTGCCATTCTCCGCGCCAAAAACAAAGCCGCCCTTGAGAAGGTGGGGCACGACGGCTATGCACTTTGCGTGCTCAAACACTTCTTGCGGAATGCCCTTGTCGGGAGCCGCCATGATCTCATGGAGCACATTGCCGGCATGATCGAGCCGATCATAGGTTGCTTCGCGGCTGGATGCCGCCCAGCCGATGCTGGTCATGCTGAGTATTGCGACGAACGTCATAATTTTTTTCATGTGACTCACCGTTTTCTACCCATGCGCAGCGTCATAAACTTCCTGCGCACTGAGGCGCACAAGGTAATTCTGAGATTAGTAGGATTCGATTGCCGCGTCTGAGCAATTGGGCTCAGTCAAGCGATGAGATGCGCGCTGATGGCAAGGGGCGACGTGGTCCAAACTGCTCAGACCGAAATGATTCCGGCCGTTAGATTCGAGTCAATAAGAGACTGATTCACACAGGAGAAGGTATGGATATCAATCGAGTAAAAGGCGCTATCGATAAGGTGGCCGGAATCACGAAGCAGAAGACTGGCGGGTTGATCGGCAATAGGAAGCTCCGCGTAGAAGGCATTGCTCAAGAATTCAAAGGCAAGGTTGAAGACGCGTGGGGCGTAGCGAAAGATACGGTCCGTCAGACCGATAAAAAATCAGGAAAATAACGGGACACACGCCACGGCTGTATGCAGCGCAGGCTCCTGCGCTGACGATCTAGGACATATCCGCCCGACGGAAACCCAGCCAATAGCATCGCCGCCAGCAAAACATGCAACGAACTGGCTGCAACGCAAACAGGCTGAGCAGGCCATCAATTGGCCGCAGCTCGGCCTGTTTGAATTTCAGTGAGTTGCACCACGGGCACTCGTGCCTGATCCACAGAAGGCGCGGCACCCAGCTGGGCCAGGATCGATTCGAAAAGTTCATCGCAACCGCTCCTCGCGTCCGACAATCAGGTCGCGCTCTTGTCTAGTTCCTTCCTGCGGGCTGGAGTTTGAGTCCAACCAAGAGAGCAGCGAACGAATGCTACCTGTAGCCATTGCCATGCATGTATCCGCAGCTCCGTAGTACAGATAAATGGTGTCTCCATCCTCGCCGATTGTTTGTCCGCAGGGAAACACGACATCTTTCACGTCCCCTCCGCGCTCATAGGCTGCCTCAGGACCGAACATCCACGAGTCTCCGCGCTTCAGGCAGATTTCCGGTCTTTCCAGGTCAAAGAGTGCGAGACCCAGGCGATAGATGCTCCCCGACGCTGTCTGCCGCACGCCATGGTAGATTGTCAACCAGCCCCTTGCCGTCTCAATCGGTGGAGAGCATAGGCCGATCTTGTTCGCATCCCACCAGCCGCCACGGCGTGCTTCGAGGATGATTTTGTGACTGCCCCAGTGACGCAGATCGGGCGAGTACGAGATCCACATGTGTGCGCCAAGTGTCGTCACAGGCCGATGAATCAGCGCCCACAGGCCGCCAATTCTCGTGGGAAGCAGTGCGGCGTCTTTGTCTTCCGGCTGCATGATGACGCCATATCGCTCAAAACTCTTGAAATCACTGGTCAGCGCCAGCGATACTCCGGGACCACCTCGCGCAAACGATGTATACGCCACCGCGTATTGCTTAAGTTCCGGGACATAGGTGATGCGCGGATCTTCGATGCCCCATAGCTCTTCCGGATATTCACGGGAGTTCGCCTGAAACGTCGGTTCAGGATCGATGCGCCAGTTGTCGATCCCATTTGCAGAGCGGGCCGCGCATAGATGCGACAGGCCCCGCCGATCTTCCACACGGCACAGAAGCAACGTGTCTCCATCGTGTAACCGTACAGCTCCGGCGTTGAAGACGCTATTGATTGGGTAGGGCCAGTTGCCCTGTGTGAGGATCGGGTTACCTGCGTAGCGAGTGAACAGAGGTTGACCCGTGCGTGTCTCCACATGAGTTTCAGCAGAGTTGGTATCAGTCGTTACAACCGGAGTGGCAATCGGATTCAAGAAGAGATGCTCATTTCAACGTGCCGTTCCCGTGCGTTTGCAACCTTGGCCTCCTGCATCTCAAGCAGGGCCATCAGGAACGAAAGTGTCGATTCCGCCCCCTGGTTTTCGTTAATGCGGTCTGGATGAAGGCCGTCTCGGCAGCCACCCGTGGCTGCGTCATAAAGTGGCATCCGCAAGTCATTCTTGCCAAGAAACCAGCGGAAAACGCGCTGGGCTTCTTCTAACCAAAAGCTTTCTTCGGTAAGTTTGTATACCTCGAGGCAAGCAGCGACGGTTGCGCATGCTTCCACGGGTTGCTGATCGAAACGCGCTTTCTCACTGCCTTCAATAAAGAATCCATTGGAGCCGATCGGCACAAAGATCTCCTTGTCGCCGCGGTGCTGCTCGGCAACAAGCCACTTGAGAGAGTCCATCCCAGTTTCAATCATTCTCTGGTTGCCGCTCCGCCATCCCGCCAGGATGAGCGCCTGCGAAAGTCGCGCATTCGAGTAGGAAAGGCTCTTCTCAAACCATTGCCATGATACAGAATGGCTGCGGTCGTAGATATCGAGAAGCCGGTTCGCAAGTATATTGCGAGCGCCCTGGATGGTTCTGTCTCCAGGAAACCAGTCGAGATACGCTTGCATGCCCAGGATGCAAAACGCCCAGGCACGCGGACTGGTGAACGAGAGCGTAGCGGGGACTGCGGCTTCAAACAGCCTCCCGGCGGCTCCTCTCAATCCCGCATCCCTTGAATGTCCGAGCACGTTCCCTAGAGACCACAAGGCACGGCCATGACTATCGTCTGACCCCACCTCTTCCAGCCAGCGGCGGTCATAGCCCAGGAAGTTTCTGAAGCGTCCCGTCTCGGTATTGAACGCAAGCCAAAGAAACGCCAGGTAGCGTGCGGAAAAGCGCGCGTCCCTCCAAATGCCGGCTCGTGCCGGATGTTCATCTAGAAGGGTCGCCACAATGAGCGCACGAGCATTGTCGTCGGTGGTATAACCTTCGCTTGAGTTGGGTATTGAGAAAATGGCATGCTGCAGGATGCCTGTATCGTCCGTCATCCTCAACATGTGGGCGGTATCCAGGACCGGAAGGTCCTCAAAGGCATTCTCTGATGCACCGACTTTCACTGCAGCCCTTGGCTGCAGGGCCCGCTCGAACCGGGCTCGCTGGAAACTCGCCATGTACTTGCGCGCGGTCTTTGACCACACTGTTTCCCGTGAGTGGAGATAGGCCCGTTTTCGCATGGCGTGCCGTTCCCCATCGTTATCGAGCAGCCGCAGCACTGCGCCTGCGATCGCTCCAGGATCTTCGAACGGGACAATTACGCCTCGATCGTTTGCCAGTAACTCCTTCGCGTGCCAATATGGCGTCGAGATCACGGCCTTCCCCGCACCCAGCGCAATGGCAAGCGTGCCGGAGACGACCTGCGCCTCCTGCCGGTAGGGGGTAATGTAGATATCCGCTGCGCCAACATGTTCAACCAATTCCTCTGCGCTCACAAAACGATTCACGAGGATCAGGCTCGACGACACACCAAGCTCTTCCGCTAGTGCCTGCAACTCTTCGCGGTAGCGCTCGCCGTCGCGGCGCCGGATATGCGGATGCGTCACACCGGAGACGATATAAACCACGTTCGGATGCTTCGCCAGAATCGCCGGCAAAGCTCGAATAACGTTCTCGATCCCCTTGTTGGGTGACAGCAAGCCGAACGTAAGCAGCACCGACTTTCCTTCAGTACCGAACCGGTCCTTGTAGTAATTCGGATCCATGAATTGAAAATCAGGCACGCCATGCGGAATGATGTCGATCTCCGCATCCGGAACTCCATATACCTCGCGCAGGAACTGCGCCGCCTGCTCGCTCATCACAACAAGGCGATCGGAAAGGTGCGCGATCTCTTTGAGCACCATCCGCTGATTCGCGTCCGGCTCCCGTAAAACCGTGTGCAGCGTCGTCACAACAGGCATCTTCAGCTTGCGCAGCAAGGTCAGGATATGGCTACCTGCAATCCCGCCGTAGATTCCGTATTCATGCTGAAGGCATACCAGGTCATTCCCGTTGAAGTTCAGAAACTCTGCGGCCCGCTCGTAGGAACTCAGATCTTCTTGTTCGAGCTCCAGGCGAACTTGCTCCGGATACTCATAGCTTGAATCCGGATCATTAACGGGAATGGCAAACAGACGCTCGGCGCCGAATTCCGTCGCAAGCGCACTGCATAAATCCGTCGTAAATGTCGCGATTCCGCACTGGCGCGGAAGATAATTTCCAACAAACGCTATGCGCGTGGGCAAGGGAAGGCTGCAACTCTTCGACGCGGTGGGCAACGAGGCTGCGGATCCATGGCTTATCGCTTGATGTTCATGGCAGTTCTTTTCAGAGAGGGACATATCGTCCTGCTTTCGCTTGAATCAACTTGCTGCAAGGCGTCTTTGTTCACATTCACTTGCACGGAGCTTTTGCGGTCCCGAACAATATTCGATGTACAGGGAAGCAAGGATGCGAATGCTCAGAGCCCTGAGGATGCTTCCTCTCAGTTCAAATCTGAAGGCAACTCCAGAATCTGGCGAACATCGAGCGCTACTTCGAAGAAGCTATCGGAAGAATTGGNNGCGCACACGTCTGCGGGCAGTAAAATGTGCTTCAACGTCTTTCTTCTTAATGAGGCTCATAGTCGCTCCAGACAGTGCTGTTGCTTGCTTGAACGGTGCTCGTCTGGAGCGAAGCCTGGAAGGCTGAAGGCGAGAAAAGAAAACTCTAACTACTGCTTCAAGGATACACCCTAATCAATGCTGGTGCCGGCATCACCGCGAATCGCATCCTTTCAAACTCGACCGGGAGGAGAAGGTCGATCAGCAGTCCTTCCAGCGTTTCTCGATTGCTGACACGCGCATTCTGGCGACATCGATAGCGGCCCGCTGCGGCCTCAAGAAGAAGCCCCAGCGTCTCTCCGCGTTGGCTACCGCAAGCTTCCAACCGTCGTGTTGACCGGGCTGCCGATTGCGTCTCCACTCACCACCAGTTCCACTCTCCGGTTTTCCTGGCGACCGCTCGAGTTGTCGTTTGAGGCTACTGGTGATGTGTTGCCGAAGCCCGTTGCGCTTATTGAAGTCGTCACCACGCCCTGGGCTACCAGGTAATCGCGGACGGCGCCTGCACGGTTCTCTGACAGCTTCTGATTCATCTGATCGCCGCCGACATTGTCGGTATATCCGCCCACCGCAATGTTAAGTCCCGGGTATGCGATCAGGATTCCGGCAACCTTAGCCAGCTTCTCGCGGGCGCCCGGCTTCAGCGAATATCGACCCGTGTCGAACAATACGTCGGACATGCTCACGATGAGCCCACGCGCACTGTCGCGTGTCTCAAGAATCTTGTTCAATTGCTCGATCAATTGCGCGCGCATTGCCGATTTCTCGCTGTCCGCCTGTTGCTCACCCTGCTGCGCACGCTGTGCGGCCAGGCGAGCCTGATCCGCATCGGCTTGGGCTGCAGTCACTGCCGCCGCTGACGCATTCTGGCTATTCACCATTGCAGCCTGAGAAGCAGCTGCATCGGCTTGTGCGTTTGTTGCATTCAATTGCGCAGTCGCAGCATTGGCTTGTGCCATTGCCGCGTCATTCTCGGCCTTCTGCTTCAAACGGCTGGCCTCGTCTGCCTCAGCCTGTGATCTTGCCTGTGCGTCGCTCGACGCCCGGAGTTCGGCCGCCCGACGATCCACCTCAATCTTCTTGACTGCGATCTCGCGCGCATCTTCCGCGGTCTGCACTGCTTGCCGGGAAGAAGCAATCAGCGCCTTCTTTTCCATATGGCCGCTAATGGCGTAGTCGTCGGCGCTCTTCATCGACTGGACAGCGTGCTCGTAGCTTTCGCCCGCATATTGTTCTGCACCTTCTGATTTGGCGATGCGCAGTGCGTTCCGCGCCTCGTAGAACTCCAAAGGAAGTCTGGCATTCAGAACCAAAGGGTCAAACTTGTAGCCGGTGGGAATGTAGCCCCCACGCTCCATCAGCTCATACTTTGCTTCTACAGCTTCGCTGGTGCCCTTGGTATCCGCTGTAACAATGTTTTCAAGCACGACGACATTGCTGGGCTGCTGGACAGCAAAGTAAGGTTCCGCCGTAACGATCAATGCGAAAGCCTGCAGGTCCGTAGTTGCAGTCAATTTACTGCGATTATTGTCGCCAACCAGAATCTCGCCAAGGTTGACAGCGCGCCCTTCGGGTGAAATCGCCCATAGAACATAAGTAAGATATTCGTCGCCGAAAGCCATGGGTGTCTGCAGGTTTCCGAACTCGGCTTCAACTTCCAAGGTGCCGCGCTTGCTGCGCACCTTGGCTTTGCCGTTCGCTGAAGGGAGCAAGTTAGTCCCCGCAAAATCCACGTCGGTGGCTCCACTGCGATGGCGGTAGTTGATGGCCTGGACCGTGCGGCTGATTTCCACCACGCGGTATGTGGTCAAAGGACCTGTGGTCTCGACAACCGTTGTCGTTTGCAAGTTGGCCTGGGCGAACGCGCTCAGACTGAGGGCACTACCGATCACAAACAAGATCGTGGTTCTCACGTTATTTCCTTTTGGGCATCACTCTGCCATGTTGCCTTGTGCTTATCTTGCGTTGACGGGGATACGAATGCGGTGACAGCAACCGGTATGGTCATTACCCTACGCGGAATTGGGTAAGGTAGTGAAGCAATCCAAAGACGTTNNCCTTGCATGGGAATGAAGCGATTGATCAGCCATAGCAAGATGCCTACAACGCAGATCGTGAGAACAACTGTCATAAGTGGCATTTGGTACTCTCCAATCAATTCCTTGAAGCATCTCTGCTTCTGACTCATTCTTCCAAAGCCATGAGTTAAATGCTGAGCAAACCTGCTCACCCGAAGCAACGGGCCCATTCGCGCGAAATCCCGGCAAGGTCGCTGCTGAGAATACAAGAGACCTGAGCCGCCACAGCAGTCACCAGAGCCGGTGATACTGCATCGGCCAAATGAATTTTTGACCGGGGTCTCCAGAAAACCTGATGACATGATCAAAATGGACCATACGTGAGTCCGCGGCACGCGCGATAGTCGAAGGTCTGTGGGTGTAAGTTGCCTCAGATGCTGGGTAGTCTGACGTCAAGTGACGCCGGCTATCCTGAAAACCGCACGGGATCGCGTTGCCGATTGCGGATTGCGGAAGGCGCTTTGTTCGATTTCGCGGGAGCGTTTCCTCGTTCTCCTTTTTCATTGGAATCGCAATCAATTGCGCGATCTTCCGGCAAATGCGGCTGCCGTTCCGATATGCACACTTCTGGACGGACGAGCCGCCTGAATTGAGGCGTCATCTTGAAAAACGAAGGAGAAATCCCGGCATTTGAACCCGCCAGGTTCCTCGCGGATGTGGGGCTCGGTCGCAAAATTGTTGAGAGGGAACCTAAGAAGGCTTTTTTCTCTCAGGGAGATGCAGCCGACGCGATTTTCTATCTCCAGAAGGGCCGGGCAAAGGTTACCGTTGTCTCCAAGAAAGGAAAAGAAGCCACGGTCACGCTGCTCTCAGCAGGTGACTTCGTAGGTGAGGAGTCGCTGGCGTCAATTCCTGGGCTGCGCCTGGCGACGGCCTCTGCCATCAGTACCTGCACAGCCCTCAAGATTGAAAGGGAGGAGATGGCGCGGGTAATGCACGACGAGCCTGCATTTGCCGACTTCTTTCTAAAGTTCTTATTGGCTCGCAGCATGCGAACCCAGGCCGACCTGGTCGATCAGCTTTTCAACTCCAGCGAGAAGCGACTGGCACGCATTCTCTTGTTGATGGCCGAGTATGGCATGCCGGGAGAACGGGATACGTTCATCCCTCCCGTTTCACAGGAGACGCTGGCTGAAATGATCGGCACCACACGGTCGCGAGTCAGCTTCTTCATGAATCGCTTTCGCAAGCTCGGCTTCATCAACTACGACGGCCGCATCCAGGTAAACAAGTCCCTGCTCAATGTCGTACTTCTCGATCAATTTCCGGGGCAGAACTCGAAGTCGCCGGTCATTCCAATCGAGCAGGCTATTCCAAGGCCAGTCATTCCAAAAGTCAGAGCAGCCAAGCCTAAAACTTCCGTTGCGGATTAGTTCGGGCGTTGGCGAGTGATGATTGCTCTTCAAATCGCCGATACCCTAGCGGCCACAAGTCAGGCCGAGTGGGCTCGCTCAAGGTTTATCGGGCACCACACCCCTCACAGATCAGGGCCTTGGCGTTGTCATTGATGGAGGAGCGTCTTCCGGCCGAGATCCCCATTGCAGATTAGGCTTCGCTCCCATCTCCAGCGTCAGCGTTCCACCGTTAGCCATCTCCTTATGCGCAAACCACGCGCGGTCCAGCGCGTTGCCGTTCAGTTGTGCTGACTGGATGTACTTGTTCCGCGCTGAAACATGATCCGCCACAATCGTGAACAGTTTGCCGTTCCCCAGCCGAACCGTGCTGCGTGCAAATATCGGGCTGCCGATCTCGTACACCGGGCTTCCCGGGCACACCGGATAAATCCCGATCGCGCTCAGAACGTACCACGACGAGGTCGCTCCGCCATCGTCATCTCCGGGAATGCCAAGGGGTCCATCCGTGTACCACACATCCATCAACTGCCTTACCCGCCGCTGCGTCTTCCACGGTTGCCCTGAGAAGTCATACAGGTAAGGAATGTGAAAGCTCGGCTCATTGCCCTGCGCATAAAGTCCCACCAGGCCCGTCGCATCGGGAAACTGATCAAGGAAATGCCACTTCGACGTTCCATATTGTTCCACAAAAAGCCGATCGAGCGTGGCATTAAACGCATCCCGGCCGCCCATCAACTCAATCAGTCCCGCGACATCGTGCTGAACACTGAATGTGTAAATCCAGGTGTTCACTTCGGTAAAGTAATCCCGACCGCCCTGTCCGCCATCCAGCTTCGTATCTAAATCAGGAATCCACTTTCCGTCCTTGTCCTTCGGAGCCATAAATCCGATCTCCGGGTTGAAGACATTCCTGTAGTTCTGTGCCAGCTTGCCAAAGTACGCTGCGTCTTCCTTCTTGCCCAGCGCTTTTGCCAGCTCTGCCACGCACCAGTCGTCGTAAGCGGCTTCAAGCGTCACTGAAACCGCCTGCCGTCGTTCTCCGCCCACCTCGGCAATCGTCTCCTTCTCGCCCCGATCGAGCGCCGGAAAGAATCCGTTGGAAAAATACGCGCGATCCAGTTCCGTAAGCGGCCCCCGGCCCCACGGAATCATCGTGGTCTCCGTCGCCGCCTTCCGCACCGCCGCATATGCCCGCTCCACATCAAAGTCGCGATAGCCCTTCTCGTACGTATCCAGAAACAGCGCCGCCGCATGATGCCCGATCATCACTGCCTGCTCTCCCGCCACTGAAGGAAACGAGGGCAGCATCGCGCTTTGCTCTTCCATCCGCAGGTACGATCGAATCATGTCCTGCTGCCGCCTTGGGTCAAGCAGCAGCTGTAGCGGATGAAGCGAGCGATACGTATCCCATAATCCATCGTCCACATAAAAGTCGTGACCTTCCGCATCGTGAACGGAATGGTCGTACCCGCTGAAGTACTTCCCGTCTTCCGTGATGTCTGTCATGCGACCAAGAGAACGGTAAAGCGCCGTGTAAAGAATCGTGCGCTGGCGCTCGCTGCCGCCAACCGTGCTGATGCCCCCCAGCGCTGTGTTCCATTCGGCGCGCGTCTCGGCTTTCACGCGGTCGAACGTCCATCCCGGAATCTCCCGCTTCAGGTTCTTCCGCGCCTGCTCTTCGCTCATATAGGAGATTCCGATCCGCACCTCGATTTGTTCGCCGGCCGTGGTCGCCATGTCTGAAACAAACCCAATCTCATCCCCCGCCTGCTTTGCCAGGCTCGAAATGGTCTTTCCTTGCCAGGTCAGCCCTTCGCCAAAGGGCCGCGAAAACTCCGCATAGAAATATTCCCGCGTCGTTCCGGTTTCGTTCCTGATCTGGCTTACAGTTCCTCCCACCCGCGCGCTTCCCTCCACCGTGTGACTGCCGACAACCTCAATCTCCGCATCTTTCAGCGTGCTCAAAATCAGGTGAGCATGCCGGCTCCGCGGAAACGTGAAGCGATAATAGGCTGCAGATTGCGTCGCCGTGTATTCCGCACGGATGCCCCACGTCTCTAAATTGGCAGAATAGTAGTAGGGCGTCGTTGTTTCAGAATCGTGGTCAAAATCCGAAGCGTAGGATTCGCGCTTGGTGCTGGTATCGCCCACCGAAGCCATCAGCAGCGCCGGCCCTGCGGGAAAGCCATAAATCTTGTCCGCTAGAAAACGGTCCGTGATCCCCGGCGTCGTCACCGGCGCAAGCCGCGCCATTCCATATGGCGTTTGAACGTAGGGAACAGTCGCCGTCAGCAGCTGCCCGATTCCCCCAATGTTCGGCGAAACATAATCAACCGGGGTTTTTTGCTGTTGTGCCGGCGCGGCACAGGCGATGCTTCCCAGAAGAACCACAGTCATCACAACACGAACAGTTTTCATGGCGTATTTCTCTCGCCTGCCATCCTATAGGATGATGCTCAACCAGGGGAGCCCTCACTCTTGTGGCAAGCCAGCTCATTCCGTCCTGGCAATCGGCTCCGCCGCCGCCACTCGCGGGCCACACCGATTCCTCCGCATCGGCCGGCCGCTAAACAATCAGTCCGGACCGCCGATAACCATTCTGTGTTAATGGGCCCGACGGACGACCAGCCATCTGTGTCTACACCGCCCGGGGACCGAAACTTGCGGGCCTCCAACTGACCTGGGGGCCGCGAGGACTGAACCTCAAGGAGAATCAATCGCAATGACCGTTCTTGTCGTCGATGACTCGGTCACCATGGTGATGAGCCTCAAGACCACTCTCGAGATGAGCGGCTTTCAGGTGGAAACCGCCGGAAACGGCAAGGCGGCACTCGACAAGATTCGACTCGGCATCAAGCCAAACCTGATCCTCACCGACATCAACATGCCCGTCATGGGCGGAATGGAACTGATTAAGAACCTTCGCGCGCTGCCGGCTTTCCGCTTTGTGCCCATCCTCACACTCACCACCGAAAGTGAGGCGTCCAAGCGCGACGAGGGCAAGCGAGCAGGTGCAACCGGGTGGCTCGTCAAGCCCGTGTCTGGCAACGACCTGGTTGCGGTCATCAGAAAAGTTCTCCCCGGAGCGTAACCATGGCGGCAGCAGCGTATCGAGGACTTGATGGGATTTCTCCAATACCGGCCAATCGAGGGGGCGCTGGCGGAGATGACGTCGAACTCAATCGCAAGCCGCGAATCAAGGGGATCCGGAACCGTCTGCTCGTTCAGACGGCAGGCGCACTCATCTGCAACCTTCTGTTCTATCTGTCCCTGGCCCATCTGATGGGGTCAGCCCTCACGCCTTATCAAAACCAGACCATCGAGCTGTTGTTGTTGTTCAACGGCCTTCCCCTGCTGATAGTCAAATGGAAAAGCTGGATCCAGGGCCAACGAGGTGTTGCTGAACTCGGGACTGTGGGGACACTGAACAAATTCCAATTGGCGAGCGTGCTTCTAAGGGGCGAAGCGATGCGGACCGAGTTTGAAGATTCCAAGCCCTACATCGATGTGATGCACGATCAGATCGGCGATTCACTGGCCGAATCCGAGCGCGAGGTAATGAAAGTAATCGAGCAGATCGGCATTCTGAACGCGCAAGCCAGCGAAAAACGAGCCCGAATCGAACACTCGATCAAGAGCGGCAAGGCGCTCACAGAAAGTACTCACCAACGCGTCGACTCCAATCGGGAGATTATTACCGCGCTGGAAATGCAACTGCAGGAGCAGAACACGGCAATGCACGCCGAGTTCGAGCGCATCGGAGGATTGGCCGGCGAAGTCCGCGCGCTGACTCCGCTCATCAAGATCATCACTTCGATTGCCCAGCAGACCAGCCTCCTGGCACTGAATGCTGAAATCGAGGCGGCAAGAGCCGGGAGCGCGGGGCGCGGCTTCGGCGTCGTCGCCATTGAAGTCAGAAAGCTCTCCGTCCTCGCCACCCGGGCCGCCACCGACATCGCCACCAAAATCAACTCGACCTGCAAACGAGTAGAGACGGAGATGGCCGACGCCAAATCCTCTCTGGAACAGTACGAGTCGAATACTGGAATGCAGAATCTGATCGCTGGACTGAGCGAAATGCAGCAGGAGTTCTGCAAAAATGGCGAACTATTGCTCGAAGTCATCAATGAAGTGGACTCGAATTACAAGGAGAGCATCAATCGCCTCTCGGAGGCGCTGGGCCACATTCAATTCCAGGACGTCATGCGGCAAAGAATGGAGCACGTACAGCAGGCGCTTATGGAAATGCGCGAACACCTGCTTTGGTTGAGTGAGAAAGCGGGCGACACCGGTTGGGACGGGCAGCTTGATCGCACTTTCGCGAATCTGCTTGCAGCTCACCTCGATCAATACCACATGGCAAGCCAAACCGTCACTCACCTGGCCGTGGCTGGCACCGGAAACGCTCATGCCGCAGACAACCGCCCGGCCATCGAGCTCTTTTAGCGCGTCTGCAACCATCAACCCGACACCGGAACCTGCCGCGGGGCCGCACCTTCCTTGGAAAGATTTAACCATTAGCCGCCTGGAACCTACGCGCCAAATGCTTCTGAAAGTGCGATCACGAATTGCGCGATCTCAACGCCTCGGTTGACCGGACCTATTGCAGACCTATTGCGAGCGGCCCCGGCTTCAGTCGCTCAACAATGCTCTCCTTCAACTGCAACAGGGCTGCGGCAGACTCCAACCCGCCTCAGCCTCCCAACGTTCTCTCGCATTTCGTCGATTGGGTCCATACAAGGAAGTCCAGCTTGGGAATCATTCACGAACGACGCGACGAATCGATTGACCTCAGCCTTGAAGGCGCAGTTGACATCAGCTGCGCGGTTGAGCTCAAAGCCGCGCTGGTTGACGCGCTCACGTCCGGCATGCCTGTGCGCATCGCCCTCGATCGCTGTTCTGCTCTCGACGTGACCGCCTACCAGTTGCTTTGGGCCGCCGAACGGGAAGCCCGATCTCTGGGCGTTGAGCTCACCCTCGTCGGGCCGCTGCCGGCACACCTTCTTGCCGCCCTCAAAGAAGTCGGTTTCGATAGCTTTCCAGTTCCAGCATAAGCAAAAGGATTCATCGGGCCATGCTTCCAACCATTCTGAATAACGCTGACCAGTTCAAGCAGAGCTTCCGTGAAGAAGCCCGGGAGATTGTGGTGGACCTTGAGGCGGCCCTGCTTGAGCTGAACGAGGAACGCGGAGATATGGAGCTGGTCGGCCGTGTCTTCCGCGCCTTGCACACCATCAAAGGCTCCGGGGCCATGTTCGGCTTTGAAGAGCTGGCGGCCTTTACCCACAATCTTGAGACCGCCTTTGACCAGGTACGCAACGGCAAGCTCGCCATCAGTTCGGAGTTGATCGACCTCACCCTCGCCGCCCTCGATCAGATCCGCGCCATGGTTGAGGAAAACCCTGAAGCTCCCGCCGATCAGGCCGCCTGCTCCTCCATTCTTTCGAGCGTGCGCAAGCTGGCCCACCTCGAGGAACCCGTTCAATCTCTGCCGGCTCCCAACCTGCCGGTTGCGCCCCCCGTCGGCTTGGTGCCCAACCTGGGAGTTGCCCCGGGATCTCCCCTTACCGGCTCCACTGGCACGCTTCGAGAGTGGCATGTCCGCTTTTCCCCTGGGCCCGACCTGATGTTGAACGGTACCAATCCTTCTCTGCTCGTGCGCGAGTTGCGCCAACTCGGTGGACTCTCCATCCGGGTTGTTATGGCGGACGTGCCCCCGCTCGCAGAGTTGAATCCCGAGCGTTGCTACATCAGCTGGGAGATGGTCCTTGCCAGTTCCCTGGGGCGCGAGGCCATCCGCGACGTCTTCATCTTCGTTGAAGACAATTGCGATCTGGTGATCGCGCCTGCCACCGAAGATTCGCCGTGCCCTTCGGGCCAACCCGCAGGCGATCACGTCGCCCGGGCACTGGAAGAACCCCGCACCGCACAGCCGGGCCGCCGCTCCTATGACAAGGCCGACAACGCCGCCAGCCTGCGTGTCCCGGCACAAAAACTCGATCAGTTTGTCGATCTGGTGGGCGAGTTGGTCACCGTGCAGGCCCGGCTCAGCGAGCTTGCCGCCCGCAGCGACGATCCCGATGTGGCCGCGGTCTCTGAAGAAATCGAGCGGCTCACTTCGGCGCTGCGCGAAAACTCCATGAACATCCGCATGCTGCCCATCAGGGCCACCTTCGAAAAGTTTCGCAGGCTGGTCCACGACCTCGCCCGCGACCTGGGCAAGGATGTGGTCCTCACCATGGAGGGCGCCGATACCGAGTTGGACAAGACGGTCATCGAGAAGCTGAGCGATCCGCTCATGCACCTGATCCGTAACAGCATGGACCACGGCATTGAGCCGCCGGCGGTTCGTACTGCCTGCGGCAAGCGGCCCACGGCAACCATCCATCTCGCCGCGCACCACTCGGGAGCCAGCGTCCTCATCAGCGTCTCCGACGACGGCGGCGGCATCAATGCTGAAGCTGTACGCAGCCGCGCCATTGAAAAAGGCCTTGTGGCCGCCGATGCGGTGCTCACCCAGGCTCAGACCTTTGCACTCCTCTTTGAGCCCGGCTTCTCCACCGCCAAAACAGTCACCGACGTCTCCGGGCGCGGTGTCGGAATGGACGTGGTCCGCCAGCGCGTTGACAGCCTGCGCGGCAGCATCGATGTTGCCAGCCAGGCCGGATCGGGAACGCAGGTCACACTGCGCCTGCCTCTCACCCTGGCCATCATCGACGGCCTGCTGGTGAGTGTGGGCAATGCCTATTTTGTGCTGCCCCTCGCAAATACCCTTGAGTGTATTGAACTGACAGAGAAGGACATTGAACGCGCAAACGGCAAGCATTTGGCCGACGTTCGCGGGGAACTGATCCCTTACATTCGCCTCCGGCAGCATTTCAACATCCGCACCCAACGGCCGATGATCGAACAGATCATGGTGGTTGAAACCGAAGAGGGACGCTATGGCTTCGTTGTGGACGAGGTACTGGGCAATTGCCAGACTGTGATCAAGAACCTGGGGCGGTTCTACCGTCACGTGCAGGTTGTCTCAGGAGCCACCATCCTGGGCAACGGAACGGTGGCGCTGATTCTTGATCCGGAGCGCCTGGCGCAGGATGCCGTACGCGGTACGATGCACCGCTCGCGCGGACGTCCCCTTGCCGCCCGCATCCTCAAGCAAAAAGAATGCGCGCTTCTGAATGCTTAGCGCTTCGTTGGCGCTGGAGCTCTTCACCAGCGTAAGTCAAATAACGAACCAACAGGCGGGACCCGCACAATGAGCGTCCAGAAACTGGGGAGTGATCGGTGGACGAACACGGAACGGGATTCAGCCGAGAGAGGACCGAGTTTCATGGCGACAACAATGGTAAGTGAAGACCGGAAGGCGCACGGCGCCGGAAACGGTCATGGCGGAAACACGCATGGGAGTCCGGATCGTTCGAGCGCGTCGAAGCGGACCGACGAAGACGACTCGATGGAGGTGTTGCAGGAGATCATGCGCCTGGTGGACGCCTCCAAGGAAGGGCGGCTATCCGAGCGCGGTAAGGCAACGTTGTTCAACGGCGTTCATCGCGAGATGATTCAAGGCGTCAATGAAATGCTGGACGCGATCCTTCTGCCCATCGGCGAAGGCAACCGCGTTCTGGCGCAGATTTCAAGCGGCAAAATCGACGAGTTGATT
>PLST01000564.1:16455-21831 GCA_003164255.1 Acidobacteriaceae bacterium
GGCAAGATCGACGAATTGATCGCCCAAACCTACAAAGGCGACCACGAAAAGATGAAACTGGCCGTGAACAACGTGGCCGTGGTTGTGCAGGCGCTCGAGAAGGAAATGGCGCGCCTAACCGAGGCATCGAAGGAAGGCCTGCTTTCAGAACGTGGCAAGCCGGAACAGTTTCACGGCGCGTATTCCGAGATTGTACGTGGCGTCAACGTGATGCTCGATGCCATCCTGTTGCCCATCGGCGAAGGCAACCGCATTCTCGCGCAGGTGTCCGACGGCAAGATCGATGAGCTGATTGCCCAGACCTACAAGGGCGATCACGAAAAGATGAAGCAAGCAATCAACAATGTCGCTCTGGTACTTCAAGGCCTTCAGAAAGAACTGGCCCGGCTCACCGATGCTTCGAACGAAGGCAAGCTCTCCGAGCGCGGAAAGCACGACCAGTTCAAAGGCGCCTACGCAGATATCGTGCGCGGCGTCAACGCCATTCTCGACGCCGTCATCGGCCCCCTGAATTTCTCCGCAAAATACGTGGAGCAAATCAGCAAGGGCGACATTCCACCGCAGATTACCGATACCTATCACGGTGATTTCAACCTCATCAAGAACAATCTGAACACGCTGATCGCGGCCATGAACGACATCACGGCTGCCGCCGAGGAAATCGCCAATGGCAACCTGACCGTCACGCTCCGCGAGCGCTCGTCCCAGGACAAGCTGATGCAGGCCCTCTCCTCCATGGTCGCCGGGCTCACCCAAACCGTCTCCGACATCCGCGCGATCGCCAGCGAAGTATCGGCAGCCAGCCAATCCATCTCGACTGCCTCCATCCAGGTGTCCAAGGGCGCGAGCGCCCAGGCTGCCGCCGCCGAAGAAGCCTCCTCCTCGATGGAAGAGATGGTCTCCAACATCAAGCAGAATGCCGACAACGCGCAGCAGACTGACAAGATTGCCAACAAGTCCGCCAAGGATGCCCAGGAAAGCGGCAAGAGCGTTCTTGAGGCGGTGGCCGCGATGAAGGAGATCGCCAACAAGATCTCAATCATCGAGGAAATTGCCCGTCAGACCAACCTGCTCGCTCTCAACGCGGCCATCGAGGCAGCGCGTGCCGGTGAGCACGGCAAGGGTTTTGCCGTGGTCGCAGCCGAGGTGCGCAAGCTGGCCGAGCGCAGCCAGAAAGCGGCGGGCGAAATCAATCAGCTCTCCGCCAACACGTTGAAAGTGTCGGAGAAATCCGGCGAAATGCTTGACAAGCTGGTGCCCGACATCCAGCGCACGGCTGAACTGGTGCAGGAGATCACGGCAGCCAGCAAGGAGCAGGACACCGGCGCCGAGCAGATCAACAAGGCGCTCCAGCAGTTGGAGCAGGTCATTCAGCAGAATGCCTCCGCTTCTGAAGAGATGGCCTCCACCACCGAGGAGCTGACCGGCCAGTCAGATCAACTCGTAAGCGCGCTCTCGTTCTTCCATACCGGGGATGAGGACGGGGGACGGGCGCGCAAGCCTGCCGGCTCAAAACACGGCAGACCACCGCAGCTCGCGCCGGCAAAGGCCGCCAGGGCCGGGGCCCACGCAAGCTCCGACGGCGCCAAATCTGCGGGTGGGATCAATCTCCGCCTCAAGGATAAACACGATGATCTCGACGGGGAGTTCGAGCGTTACTGACCGGCGGGGCGCGGCTCTTCCCGCGAGGAGCCGCACCTGTCTTCCGAATAAGAGAGGAGTTGAAGTATGAGCGTTAGCGAAATCACGGAGACACGGCAGTACCTGACCTTCAAGCTCGGCAACGAGGTCTTCGCGACCGATGTTGCCAAGGTCCGCGAGGTGCTTGACTTGACCACCATCACCGCTATTCCCAGGACACCCGAGTTCATGAGCGGCGTCATCAACCTGCGGGGCAGCGTTGTTCCGGTTGTCGACCTCAGGCTCTGCTTCGAGATGTCGAAAACCGAAAGCACCCGCAACACTTGCATTGTGGTCGTCGAGGTGTTGCTCGACAACGAATCGACCGTCATCGGCGCTCTTGCCGATTCGGTCGAAGAAGTCATCGACCTGGAGCCGGATCAGATTGAGCCGGCCCCCAAAATCGGAACCAAGATCCGCACCGACTTCATTAAGGGCATGGGCAAGCGCGACACTCAGTTCATCATGATTCTGGATATCGATCGCGTCTTCTCGGCCGAGGAGCTTGCACAGGTCCGCGGCCAGGAAGCTGGAAAACCGCTGGTGGAAGTGGCTGCGTAAGGGAGGATTGCGGGGCGGACATTCGTTTCCGCCCCGTTCACACGATGAGCGCACACGAGGAATACCTCTCAACCCGCGACTTCGGCCGCCTCTGCGATCTTATTTATGACAAGGCCGGCATCCGCCTCGGATCTGAAAAGAAGACCATGCTCGAGGTGCGCATCAAGCGCCGGCTCAAGGCCCTCGCCCTCCGCTCCTACGCCGAGTATTGCGATTACCTGTTTGCGCATCAGGGCCTCAAGGAAGAACTCGTTCCGCTCATCGATGTCGTCACAACCAACAAGACTGACTTCTTTCGCGAGCCTGCGCACTTCAATTTTCTGGTCGAGAAAGCGCTCCCGGATCTAACTGCGCACAACGCAGGCGGAAGACCCCTGCTCGTCTGGAGCGCCGGCTGCTCCTCCGGCGAGGAGCCCTACACGCTGGCCATGGTGCTCAGCGAATACGGGCTCACGCATCCCGGGTTTCGCTTCAGAATCCTGGCAACGGATATCTCCACCCATGTGCTTGAAAAAGCGGAATTGGCCGTCTATGCAAGCGACGTGGTCGGGCCTGTACCGGCGGCCCTCAGGCGAAAGTACCTCATGACCAGCCGCGCGCCCGCCTCCAGCCGGGTTCGGGTCGTGCCCGAACTGCGCCGCCTCGTTGAGTTTCGCCGCCTCAACTTCATGGACACCGATTATGGCCTCTCAGAAAAGGCTGACGCCATCTTCTGCCGCAACGTAATCATCTACTTCGACCGGCAGACGCAGGAGCAGGTGCTGGGCAAGTTGGCTCGCCGCCTCGTGCCCCGTGGCTACCTTTTTGTCGGCCACGCCGAGACCCTCCACGACATGGATCTTCCCCTCACGCCTGTTGCTCCGGCGCTCTACAGGAGGGTCGATGCAGGAGCATGAATCTCCACTTCCTGAAGTATTTGTCCAGCCAGGAGAATCCTATCTCGTCCAACAGCCCACCATCCTGCGCACCTTGCTCGGCTCCTGTGTCGGCATTGCCTTCTGGGCTCCGCGCCTTGGCCTTGGCGCGCTCTGCCATCCCATGTTGCCGCGCACCCCGCCCAAAGCCGCCGCATCGCTCAGCCGTTCCGCTGGCCGGCGCTACGTCGACTTCGCCATTCGCGACCTCGCCCACCAATTTGACGCGCTCGGCGCACGCCGCGATGAGGTCGAAGTCAAATTATTCGGCGGCGGCGACGTGCTGGTCATGACGCCCAATTTAAATCGGCCCACCGTGGGCCGCCTCAACAGCGAAGTCGCAATCAAGGTGCTAGAGGAAGAAGGCTTCAGCGTCGTGGCCTCTTCCCTGGGAGGCAAACGCGGCGTCAACATCCACTTCAATACAGAATCCGGAGAAGTGCTGCTGCAGCGCCACACCTGATCCGGCCTTGTATCGCCGCCAAAGAGGCGCATGCACGCGTCAACCCGGCTTTACCGCTGCAAAGAGAAGGGAGACCATCGATGAACACCCGGAAGATTCGCGTCCTCGTCGTCGACGATTCGGCCGTGGTCCGGCAAACGCTCAGCGACGTGCTCCAGTCCGATCCAGCGATCGAAGTCATCGCGACGGCCGGCGATCCCTTTGTCGCGGCCGATCGCATCGCGGAGCAGATACCCGATGTCATTACTCTGGATATCGAAATGCCACGCATGGACGGGCTCACCTTCCTCAAGAAGCTCATGAGCCAGCATCCCATCCCCGTCGTCATCTGTTCGAGTCTTGCCGAGGAGGGCGCGCAAAGCACCATCAAGGCTCTCGAATATGGCGCGGTCGACATCGTCACCAAGCCGCGCCTCGGCACCAGGCAATTCCTTGAGGACTCCCGTGTCGCGCTTTGTGAAGCCGTCAAAGCCGCAGCCGCGGCCAGGGTCCGTACGCTCACGCCCAGCCACACGGTCGAGCCCAAGCTCACCGCCGATGCCATCCTTTCTCCTGCCACGCACGCCATGGCAGAGACCACTGAGAAAGTCGTGGTCATCGGCGCCTCCACCGGCGGAACTGAAGCCTTGAAGACAGTGCTTGAATCGCTCCCCGCCGATACTCCCGGAATCGTCATCGTGCAGCATATGCCCGAGTTGTTCACCCGCGCGTTTGCCAATCGGCTTGACGGACTATGCAACATCACCGTCAAGGAGGCCGAGACCAACGACACCGTCATTCGCGGACGCGCGCTCATCGCCCCCGGCAATCATCACCTCCTTCTCAAGCGCAGTGGCGCGCGTTATTTTGTTGAAGTCAAGGATGGTCCCCTGGTTTGCCGTCACCGGCCTTCAGTCGATGTGCTCTTCCGTTCCGCGGCCCGCTATGCTGGACAGAATGCCGTCGGCATCATCCTCACCGGCATGGGCGACGATGGCGCCCGCGGCATGCTTGAGATGAAGCAGGCGGGCGCAAGGACCATCGCCCAGGACGAAGCTACCTGTGTCGTCTTCGGCATGCCCAAAGAAGCCATCAAGCTCAATGGCGTTGACAAGGTCCTGCCCCTCTCGTCGGTTGCCGGCGCTCTTCTTTCCCTTGCACGCTGACCAAGCGCCTCTCCCTGCGCCATACGCTTCAGCCGTTCCAGGGCTTCGTCGCCGCAAGATCCAAATTTCTCCTTGCCCCCTGTGCAGGCGTTGCGTATACTTGCGCGATTCCCCTGGCAGAGCAATTCGGCTCTCAATAAACGGGCACTTTTTTTGAAGTGTCCCCAAAGAATCGACAAGGAGGAAGTATGGGTAAAATCAACATCGGTCGTGTGGTGATCGCGGGCCTCGTTGCAGGAATCGTTTCAGATTTGCTCGGGTTTCTCGTGGATGGTGTCTTGCTCGCCCCCCGATGGGCCGACGGCATGCAGAATCTCGGTCACGCCGCTTTCCCGCCAAGTGAATGGATTGCGTTTAACATGCTGGGCCTCATTGGCGGCATTGTTACCATCTGGATCTATGCGGGCATCCGGCCTCGCTTTGGCGCTGGCGTGGGAACTGCGGTCCGCGCCGGCATCGTCGCCTGGCTGCTCACAAACATGATCCCCAATCTCAGCTTCATGTGGGTTGCCCAGCTCTTCTCGCGCCACCTTACGGTCTTCACAACGGCAGGCGGTCTTGTCGAAATCGTTGTCGGCACAATCGCCGGAGCTGCTCTCTACAAGGAGTAACC
>PLST01000564.1:21869-24022 GCA_003164255.1 Acidobacteriaceae bacterium
GATTTTCTTGAGCGAGAGGGCGGGAACGTGTCTGGCAAGCTGGAACTGATGTTGGGGCCCATGAGGAGCAACAAGACAGCGGAGTTGTTGCGGCGCGCCGAGATGCGCCGTCAATATGCAAGCCAGTACGTGCTCGTCCTCAAGCCCAGTGACGACACTAAGGGCGGTCCCGGCATGGTCGAAAGCCGCAACCCCAACGGTCATGGCAAAATGGATGCGCTCGAGTTCAATTCCCACAACCCCTGGGAAGTTCTCAAGGCAATCGCTCAAAGAGAAAAGCAGATCGGCAAGAAGGTGGAGTGCATCGCCATCGACGAAGGCCAGTTTGTCAGCGAGCTTTTCCTTTTCACGCGCCACCTCCTCGACGCCAATCACGACGTCCTCATCGCCGGCCTCGATCTTGACTTCCGCGCCCTTCCCTTTGGCGAAATGCTCAACCTCACCTGGCTCGTCAATGCCTATGGCGGCAGCATCACGGAATGTATGGCCTACTGCAGTTGCGGAAGCCGCGCCCTCTACTCCCAGCGCCTCATTGACGGCAAACCCGCCGCCTACTTGAGTCCCATCAAGGTGCCCTGCGACTCCTACGAACCCCGCTGCGCCGAGCACTTTGTGCTCCCCGGCAAACCACACTGAACGCCCGGTTTTGCTCCTCGCTGATCACTCGATGCGTCCCGCCCTTGGCTGATAAACTAAGGGCTCATGATCCTCCCGTTTGTCCGCGAAATTTTTGCGGAGCTGGAGCACTCTTCGGGATTTGAGCGCGTAATCAGGCATCTGAGCCTGGGTGCGGGGCGGAGACGTGTATCCGGACTGACGGCAACGGCTCGCGCGCTTTATATTCCCCTCATGGCGCGGGCCGCCAGGCAGCCTGTTGTTGTCATCGTTGCTGACAACAAGGCTGCGGAAACACTTGAGCCCATGTTGAAGGCTGGCTGCGAACTCACTGGCGCCATCGATCCGGCTCGTGTCGTTCGTTTACCCGCCCACGACGTACTCCCTTTCGAAAATCTCTCACCCCATCCTGATGTACAGGAGCAGCGCGCCGAGGCTTTGTGGAAACTCGCAACCGGAGCCGTCGACATTTTGATCGCGCCCGTCGAGGCGGCTGCGCTCCGGCTCTTTGATCGCGATTACTATGCCGGCCTGGCCGTCACCCTTCGTCGCGGTGAGGAGGTCGACGTCGAAGTCCTCACCACCCATCTCGCATCGGTCGGTTACACCCAGATGGACCTCGTCGAAATGCCCGGCCAGTTTACCCGCCGTGGCGGAATCCTCGACGTCTACTCGCCTGAGCACGACCGTCCCGTGCGTGTCGAATTCTTCGGCGACGAAATTGAGACCATCCGCAAATTCGATCCTGAGACGCAGCGCTCGCAGTCCGGCCTCGATGAAGTACAACTGCTCCCGCTCACCGAAACCCCGCTCACTGAGCGCCTTTTAGCCGCCGTGCATGGGCGCTTGAGCAAGCAGCGTGTGGCCTTCGACACCAACGGAGAATCTTCTCCTGATGATCAGGACATGGCCGCCGAAGCAGCCAGTGCCGGAGGCGTCAGCGTCTTCCCGGGTTGGGAGTTCTTCACCGCCGTCGCAGGCGCCCAAAAGTCTCTTCTGTCGTTGGTACCCCGTTGCGCGCTCTTCGTCGATGAGCCGGCCATGGTGCGCAACCAGATCGAGCGCTGGTGGAACAAGGTCGAGCAGCGCCACGAGCGGTCCGGCATCGGCTCGCTCATCACCCCTGAAGACATCTATGTGCGGCCTGAAATTCTTCAGGCTCAACTCGGTTCGCACATGGGCCTCGATCTCGACCAGTTGGGCGCCGTTGACGTGCTTGAAGAAGACACAACCCTCGGCGAAATTGAACTCAATACCCGCCCCACACTTCGGTTTCACGGATCTATCCCCGCGCTCATCGCGCAACTGCAGAGCCTCATGGCAACCGAGTCGCGCATCGTACTCGCCGCCCCCAATCAGGGCGACGTAGAACGCTTGGCCACTCTTTTGCGCGAGTACCAGATCCCTTACCGCCTTGGCAGCCGCGTCATGCGGCCCGGTGGCGAAACCGTGATCGACGAAGCCAGTTACATGGCCGGCGATCTCCGCGTACCCGTCATCGTGCGCACGCCCCTGTCGGCCGGAGTCAGCTTCGCCGA
>PLST01000044.1 GCA_003164255.1 Acidobacteriaceae bacterium
AAGGTGAGGCGTCCGCCCACCTGGATGATGCGCTGGGTGCCTGTCGCCGAGGTGATCTTGCCGTAGTTGCCGGACGCGAGGCTTGAAGTGGGGTTACTGAGGTTGACCCAGTTCAAGGCGTTGGTAGACTCGAAGCGGAGCTGGAACACCATTCCCCGCTCGAACTTAATGTTGCGGAAGAGTCCCAGGTCGAGTTGTTTGAAACCGGGCCCAAAGAGGCTGTTGCGGCCTACGTTGCCGTCCGCGCCGCCTGGGCCGATGCCGCCTGCCAAGCCGGGCCCGTTGGGTGTGTAAGCTGCCGTATTAAACCACGCAGTCACCTCGTTCGCCCCGGACCCGGGGGTGCAAACGCGGCAGCGATTGTGGGGGAGCACGGGGTTTTGGCCGGCAACAGCATTCGGGCGCTGGTTGCCGGTGCTGTCGAAGCTCTTGTTGGACCCAGTGGAAAGCGAGAACACGCCACCGCTATGCAGATAGAGAATCGGCGCTATCTGCCAGCCGTTGACCAGTTCCTGGACGATTTTGCTGTCGCCGTGGAAGTAGTCGAGGTTCCATGTGCCGGAGACCGCGGCGCTGTTGCGAATGTCGACATTCATTGGCCCATATTCCTCCCCGAGTCCGCCGCCGACGGCGCCCAAGGAGTTGTTGCTGGCTGTGAAGGGAGTGCCCAAGTAGCCGGAATCCTGCGGGCTCGTATTTCCATCTTCAGACCCTTCGAAGCTTTCGAGGGCGTGGCTCCAGACATAGTTACCGCCGGCGCTGAAGCTACGGGAGAGCTGCTTGGTCGCCGAGATTTGCAGGGAGTGGTAACTGCCGCTCAGGTCTGACAGCAAATCGATGATTCCTGCTCCCAGCAGGCCGTTGCCGTTGTTGATCGCGGCCGAACCTGTGGGACAACCCGCGACAGGGCAGGGATCGAATTGACGCCGCGCGGCGATGCTGGTTGCCGAAGTGCTTGGCGTACCGAAAGCGGTTGAATACGGCGAGTAGTTGGCGTCAAGAAAGGTGGACAGTTGGTGCGAGAGGGCGGCTACATACGCCGTCGTCAGGGTTAACTGGCCAGGAAGCTGCCGCTGCACGGAAAGATTGACCTGGTAGATATAGGGATACTTGAAATGCGTGGAGATGGCTTCGGTTGCGCCGCCAGGGCCCTCAATGAATGTGGGCTTGCTCGGCGTATAGGTGTAGGGGAAAAGGCCGCCTCCCGCTGCAGTCGAGGGGAAGTCTCCCGGCGTCGAGTAGAAATTGGTGATGGAGCTGAGGGGGCCCTCGCCGGTCTGTGGCCGCAGGGCGAATGGAATGGCATTGCCGGGCTGGTTCCACTGGTTGCCGGCGACATTGCCGAAGAAGATGCCCGCTGCGCCGCGAATGGAGGTCTTGCTGTCTCCAAATGGGTCCCACGCGAAGCCCAAGCGTGGCGAAACGTGGTAGTACTTGGTGCCGATGATGCCGCGGCCGACACCCGCGTCACCCGGGAACAACAAGCCCTTGGGCGCGAGCGGAGCCACAGTGGATTGCTGGCCGGGATTGAAGGATTCCGTCCGGTTATGGGGATCGACGGGAGGCTGATCGATGTCCCACCGGACGCCAAGGTTGGCTGTAAACCGGGGCGTGACGCGGTAGTTATCCTGAACAAACAATGCGTAGTGCCATGTGCTCAGGTGGGTGGTGTACGGCGAGTCCTGCTCCATCGCGGAGGCCTGGCCGGTAACCCAGTCTGAAGTCACATTGCCCGTAGAAGTGGGAGCAGAAGTGGCAAAGCTGAGGCTGCCAAAGTTCAGCAGGTTGGCATCGAACATGGTCTTGTTCAGAGCGAACTCGCCGCCAATAAAGAGGCTATGTTTGCCCTTGACCAAGCTGACCATGTCGCGCAGCTCATAGTTGTCGGAGCCCGTGAACGGACCGGCATTGGTCGCGGTCGCTGAGAAATTGGTTTCTGAGATGGTGGGCAACGAGGGCGGTCCCTGGAGGACAAAGTTCGAGCCGTACGATGTGAGGGTCTGCGACGCCGGGCCGGTAAGCGGCAGGTTGACGCGTCCGCCCGCTGCCCGCGTGAACGTAAGCCAGGTCTGATTGGCTGTGGTGGAGCTGAAGGAGTGAACGTCGCTGAGGTTGAGATTGGTGCCATTCGAGGCGACCTGATTCCAGGTCCACGGGATGTTGCCGCCGGGGCTGTTTTTCAGCACGTTCCTCGAAAAGAAGTAGGTCGCCACCACATGGTCTTTGGTGCCGAGGTTCTGGTCGTACTTGCCCAGGTATTCGTTTTCCGTAACCGGGATGGGGAACAGACCCGCGTAGGACCCGCCGCCCTTCGCTGCGTTGGTTAGACTGCCCGGGACATTGGGCAGCGGGATGGAAGAGCCGACGGAGTTGCTTACGTTGTCCATGTTGGAGATGGTCGTGTCCAGCAGGGCCTGCGGGATGCAGTTCAGTGTGGCAACCTTGCAATTGGGGCTGGTGTTGATCCCATCCACCTGGTTCGCGGCGGTATGCGCCAGGCCCGGCGTGTAGACGATGAAGGTGTCCCCGGTAAAGTCGCCCAGGCGCTCGTTAGCCGTGGGCGTGATGGCGCCCGTAAACACTGAATCGGTGATCTGGCGCAAACCGCCATAGCTGAAGAAGAAGAACGCATCGTTCTTCTTTATCGGCCCGCCCACAGTACCGCCAAACTGGTTGCGGTGGTAAGGCGAAACGATGATCTGGCCTGCGGCGTTGTGGGCCGGTTGCCAACTGTTGGCATTGAAGTCGGTGTTGCGGTTGACTTCGAACAAACTGCCATGCCACTGGTTGGTTCCCGACTTGGTGATGACCGAGACCACAGCGGCGGAGAATTGGCCGTATTGCGCGCCGAATGCGCTGGTCTCCACGCGAAACTCCTCCACTGCATCGGGGTTCGGCGAGGGGTTGCCGTAGTTGCGCATGCCGGTGATGTTGTTGCCGCCATCCAGATAAAAACCTACTGCCGCATTGCCCCAGTCGATGGAGCCGTTGATCTGCACTGCCTCGATGTACAATCCCGTGGCGGTAGTGGGGGTACCGGTGGGGTTCGAGGCGGAGCTGTTGTTGTTGGCCATCACACCGGGCGTGAGCGAAATCTCGGAGTAGATGTTGCGGTTGACCATGGGCAGGTTGATGATGTCACTGGGATTGAGGGTCACGCCCAACACCGGGTCCGATAAATTGACCATCGGAGGAGCGGTAGTGACCGTGACGGTCTGAGTCGCCGCGCCCACGGCAAGTGCAACGTCAACCGTCAGCTCCTGGTCGACGTCGAGAGAGATGTTCTGTTGCACATAGCGCTCAAAACTGGGAGCCTTCGCCTCGACGGTGTACTTGCCAACGGGCAGATAATCGATGCGGTATTCGCCAAGGTTGTTGGTGGGCGTCGAGCGCGAGAACCCGGTATCGACGTTGGTTGCCTTTACGGTGGCCGTGTTCACCACCGCGCCTTGTTGATCCTTCACCGTGCCTACGATGGTTCCGGTAATCTGCTGTCCAAATGCGGCGAAGGTGCCGCTAAGAACGAGAATCAGCAGCGCTAGAAACCGCGCGCCAGCGCCTGTCACCAGGCGTTTTGCCCTATTTCTTAAACCCATGCTGCCCTCCAGAAGGTTGACGAACTGTTGATGAGGGAACGCTCTTCATTGCATGCGAGAGGGTCCTTGGTTTTGCGTGCGTCCCTGGTTGCGACGAGAGATGCGAACCAAAGACAGACAAACCCCTTCATCCGAATAGCCGGACAAAAGAGGCGGTTTTCATTGCCGGAGAAGTTGTACCAGATCTTCATAGAGACTTGGCAAGTGACTTACCGTTTGCCTCATTCAACGAAAGGTTATCTATAGCCAAATATTGAGCTTATGCGTGTCCAAAATAATTGTGACAAACGTACAAAAGGGGGCGGCGAAGGGCCTGCGATCCAATCCGCGAGACGGATACGAGATTTTGCGGCGGTATCTTCGCGTGCGGCAATGAGGGCTCATGCGTCTACACGCCAACGTCCGCAAACTGCCTTCAGCAGGGGGGAAGGAGACGGAAGAGGGCAGATTTCAGACGGGATTATTGGGGCGGAGGNNACTCACGACGGTTGCGGTAAAGACACCATCCTTGAGGGCACCCTCGACGCGCACGGTGTCACCCACTTGAATGTCGGCGAGGGTGATAGGTTCGCGACGCCGCCGGAAGGTGGTGTTTTCGTCGGCGACAACGGAGTGCGGGGCGTTGTCGAGTGCGCCGGTCAGGATGATGGTGGTTCCGTTGATGGCCGTCACCTTGCCACCCAGCCAGGTTTTGCCAAAGCTGGCTGCTTGCTCCTGCATGCGCCTGACGGCATCGGGATCAAGCTGCACGATGCGCGTCGCGCCGACTGATTTTGCGGTGGCGTCGATGTCGCCGGCTGCAACGATGGCATCGCCAACTTTAATGTCGGTGGCCTTGATCTCCTGCGGAGGATTGCCGCCGCCACCATAGCCGCCGCGGCCGTAGCCACCACCACCGCCTGTCCCCTGGCCGCCGCCGCCGGGTCCGCGGATGCCGGCGGGCTGCTTGGTGATGCGGGTATTGGCGCTGAAATGAATGGTGTACACGTCGCCCATTTCGGTCTTGATGGTGTAGTGATCGGCGGCAACTTCGGTGACGGTACCCATGAGGCCGCGGCCCATCAGACCCAT
>PLST01000565.1:0-3691 GCA_003164255.1 Acidobacteriaceae bacterium
TATGGCGGCGCATATATCGCCATGTGCTCGAAAGGCCTGGGCGCGGATCGCGTGGTGGCGTGGCCCACGGCAGAGATTGCAGTGATGGGCGCCGAGGGAGCGGCGGAAATTGTATTCCGCCGCGAAATCGACGGCGCCGACGACCAGGATGCACGCCGCAAAGAACTGGTGAACGAGTATCGGGAGACGTTTGCCAATCCCTACGTTGCGGCGGGGCGACGCCTTGTGGACGACATCATTGAACCCGCCGAAACGCGGAAGTATCTAGCCGAGGCTCTTGAATCGCTGCACACCAAGCGGGAACTGCGGCCACAGAAGAAGCACGGACTAATCCCGCTCTAGAGAAGGAAATGTGCGCATGCAATCGAATGTGACAGCCAAAGCAGCGAGAGACGGCTCTGGGCCTGATGAGGAGCGGATCCCGCCGGAGATTCTGGCTGTGATCGCAGCTGCTGCAACGGCAATGCTGGGCGCAAATCTCCGCATTGGCTCGATTGAACTGCTGCATTCACCCTCAGATCCAGTAAGCCGTTGGACACGCCAAGGACGCGCAAACGTTCAGGCATCGCATAACCTGCGCACAAAACAGTAGATCGACGGAAAGTTGAGTCGAGACAGATTTCAAGGAAAGGTCGCCGCACGTTGAAGCTTCAGATCAAGATCGATGGCAAGACTTACCAGGCGGAAGTTGAGGTGCTGGACGAGGCCGAGAGCCCGGACAATTATCCGCCGTATCCACCTGTCGTCTCCACAGCCCGGCCGATGCCGAGCCCGGTGGCTCACGCACCAGCCCACGCCGTGGAAGAGCATGCTGCGAATCTGAAGCACTACTGCAGCCCGCTTGCGGCACTGGTGATCAGGGTGAATGTAACACCGGGTCAGGAGATTCAGCCAAACGACGTGATCGTTGTGCTGGAAGCGATGAAGATGGAAACCTCCATCACGGCGCATCAGACCGGGCGCGTGAAAAGCGTGCATATTGCGCCGGGAGACCCGGTAAAAGCGCACCAGGTGCTGATTGAAGTGGAATAGCCGCCGCACCGTTTTATAGCGGGCTTAAAGAAAGGCAGTTTGTGAGCAGCATTCGTAATGAGTTAATGCAGGTACCTGGAATTAAATTTATCGATCACGTGGCAATTGCTGTAAGGCAAGGCGAGTTGGAAGGCCAGGTAAAGGCCTACGAGATGCTGGGCTTTAACGTGGTTCATCGTGAAGACGTGCTTGGAGGCGACCAGGTGCGTGAAGTGCTGCTGGATATGGGCGGCGGGCCGAACCTTATTCAACTGCTCGAGCCATTAAGCGCCGACTCTCCCGTGCAAAAGACGATCGAGCGGAACGGCGGCCGAGGGGGCTTTGCCCACATTGCCTTCCGCGTGGAGAACGCGCAGCATGCGTTCGACGCCATGAAGGCGCTCGGCTTTCAACTCATCGACAAAGCGCCGCGCAAAGGCTCGCGAGGGACGACGGTCTTTTTCGTTCATCCCAAATCCCGGGCCGATTTTCCCTTTGGGTTTCTTATTGAAGTTGTTGAAGACCCTGAAAGCAAGTGAATGAAGATGGCATCCGACAAGCTGCTCGAAGAGTTTCCTCCTGTAAGCACCGAGGCGTGGGAAGAGGCGATCCGCAAGGACCTGAAAGGCGCTGACTACGCGAGGAAGCTGATGTGGCAGACGGAGGAGGGTCTCGCGGTAAAGCCCTACTACCGGAAGGAAGACATTGCCGGGCTGGACTCCTTGCGTCAGTCGCGCGCCTGCTCGTCGATCGCGGCGGGCAGGCGATTGGACGGCGACTGGCTCATTCGCGAAGAGATTGACGCGATCAATCCCGAAGAGGCGAATCAAGCAGCGCAGCGTGCAGTAGCCGCCGGCGCGGAGCAGATTGCCTTCCTCCATGCAAACGTTCAGAACGGCTCGGATCTTGCCCTGCTTCTCGTCAACCTTCAGGAAGTTCCCATCCATTTTCAAAATGCAGGTAAGGCTCTCCTTCGTCTATTAACTACGCGCGAAAAAGAGCGATCAGCTTCGGCTCAGTTGTCTTCAGGATGGAATCCATTCGAGAGTCCCGCGTTCGCGGCCGAGATCCTCCTCGCTTTACCACCTGGGTTTGTGCCTTTTACCATCGACGGTTCCGGATTTGAAGAATCCGGCGCAAGCGCTGTACAGGAAATCGGCTTTACGCTTGCAGCGGCCATTGACTTCCTTGGGGAAATGACGTCGCGCACTATTGAGGTTGATCGAGCGGCCGCCGCAATCGAGTTTTCCTTTGCCATTGGCGCAAATTATTTCTTCCAGATTGCCAAGCTTCGCGCATTCCGTATTTTGTGGGCGAGGGTTCAGGAGAGCTTCGGCGGAAAACAGCAGAGCGTTCCGGCGCGCNNGGCGCGGACTCCATTTCGGTGGCTGCCTTCGACGAGTGCTACCGAGCTCCAAACGAAGCGAGCCGCAGGATGGCCCGCAATACACAGATCGTGCTGAAGCAGGAGGCACTGCTTTCGCGGGTTGCCGATGCCGGGGCTGGTTCGTACTACCTGGAGTTCCTTACGGATTTTATTGCCCGCGAAAGCTGGAAGATCATGCAAGGCATCGAAAGCGCGGGCGGCTTCGGAAAGGCCAATGCGAGCGGGCAGCTTGCCAAGGCTTTGAATGAGTCCATGGCTGCGCGCGAGAAAGCCGTGGTCGAGCGGCGGCGCGTGTTTACCGGAACCAATCAATATGCAGACCCCTCAGAAAAGGCCCTCGATCGGATCGACCCAATGCACAGATCGGTAGAGCGGCGCGGCGCGCGGAGCTACGAGCAACTCCGCCTGCGAACCGAGCGTCATGCGGTCCTTAATGGCAAGACACCACGAATTTTGCTTGCCGAGGTCGGCGATGTAAAGATGCGGTCGGCGCGTTCGGGCTTTGCACAACACTTCCTCGCATCGGCGGGCTTTGAACTCGTCACCCAGCGGTTCGAAAGCGCAGGTGAGATTGCACCGGGCAACGCGGACCTTATCGTGCTTTGCAGTTCAGATGCCGAATACGCCGGGCTTGCTGCCGAACTTTTCACCATGCTCAAGACGCTGGGTTGCAGTGTGCCGGTGATTGTCGCCGGGAATCCCGCGTCGGCGGATCAATTGCGCGAACTCGGAGTTGCCGATTTCATTCATGTCCGCTGCAACCCGATTGAGTTTTTGACAGCGTGGCAACAGCGATTGGGAATAGAGGCCTAGCGATGCGCCCAGATTTTTCGCGCCCAGACTTTTCAAAGATCGATTTCGAGCCTCCGGCGGCACAGGAGTGCGCGCCCTTGTGCGAGGAGTGGCTCAGTCTCGAACACATTGCGGTCAAGAGCTTCTACACGCAGCAGGACCTTGAAGGGCTCGAGCATCTCGACTATGCCGCCGGAATTCCGCCTTATCTGCGCGGGCCTTACAGTTCAATGTATGTGATGCATCCGTGGACGATCCGGCAATATGCAGGATTCTCAACAGCTGAAGAGTCCAACGCATTCTATCGCCGCAATCTTGCTGCAGGACAGCGAGGGCTTTCCGTCGCATTCGACCTTGCAACGCATCGCGGGTACGACTCAGACCACGAGCGCGTCACCGGGGACGTGGGCAAGGCGGGCGTCGCAATCGATTCAGTGCTCGACATGAAGATTCTTTTCGACGAGATTCCCCTGGATCAGATGTCGGTGTCGATGACCATGA
>PLST01000565.1:3730-3858 GCA_003164255.1 Acidobacteriaceae bacterium
AAAGAGTTCATGGTCCGCAACACCTATATCTATCCGCCTGCGGGTTCAATGCGGATTGTCGGCGACATTTTCCGCTATTGCGCGGCGCATATGCCGAAATTCAACTGCATCAGCGTGAGCGGATACCA
>PLST01000477.1 GCA_003164255.1 Acidobacteriaceae bacterium
GTAGATTTACATAGCGGGGACGTAGCTCTGTTGGTAAGAGCGCCGACTAAACACTCGCCGACTTCTCGGGAGTAATCGCGGTCAATGAGCGCATTGGCGATATAGCTCCAACAGAGGGAGGAGCAATTGCTAGCGCCATGCAAACTACTAAAAACACAGTATTTCTGCACATTGGTCCTTTATGGTTCCAAATGGATTAAACCAAGACAATCGAAAGGTATAATTTTCCCAACATGCCGATGCCGCTACTCACTCGCCGAAGCGTCCTCAGATCAATCGCAGCCGCCGCACCTGTAGTCGCAATTCCAAGAGCGCTCTTGTCCCAGGGAGCCAATCCGCATCACATTGCTCCCGGTCCATTCCAGCCCACATGGGACTCGCTCACCGCCGGATACCAGACTCCTGAGTGGTTCCGCGACGCTAAATTCGGCATCTGGTCCTGCTGGGGGCCGGAGTCGATGCCAGAGCAAGGCGACTGGTACACGCGGAACTTGTATCTCCAGGGTTCCAGACAGAACAAGTTCCACGTCGCCAACTATGGACACCCCTCGAAGTTCGGGGCCGTCGAGCTGAACGGCACTTGGAGGGCCGAACGCTGGCAGCCGGAACATCTGATGGACCTGTTCGTTTCTGCCGGGGCAAAGTATTTTGTCGCACTGGCACAGCACCATGACAACTTCGACATCTACAACTCGCGCTTTCATGAGTGGAACTCGGTTCGGGTAGGCCCAAAACGCGACATCATGGCGGTTTGGGCCAAGGAGGCGCGCAAGCGGGGATTGCGTTTCGGCGTCTCCAACCACGGCGCACATGCCTGGCACTGGCTTCAGGTCGCGTACGACTACGATCCCGAAGGATCCATGCAAGGCGTCCGTTACGACGCCTATACCCTCACCAAGGCAGACGGTAAAGGCAAGTGGTGGGACGGCCTCGATCCGCAGAAGCTATACACCGGACGCAATATCGTGATGCCGGATGGCTTCACCACTGTAGCCGCGGCCAACCAATGGCATGAAGCCAATGACCGCCCTTGGAACGAAGGCGTCCCAACCATGGATACCGCCTTCGCGGAGAACTGGTTCCTGCGCTGCCAGGACCTCGTCGATACCTATGACGCCGACCTGCTCTACTTCGACGATAGCGAGCTGCCGCTCGGCCAGTATGGCATCGACATCGTCACCCACTACTACAACTCCAGCGTGCGCAAACACGGCAAGGTGGATGTGGTCGTCACCGCGAAGGACATCAAGCTCGAACATGTCGGCTCAGTCACCCTGGATATCGAACGCGGCAAGGCAAACGGAATCCTCGCCCAACCCTGGCAGACCGATACCTGCATCGGCAACTGGTATTACGATCGCTCGCTGCTTGATTCCCACAAGTACAAGACCCCCACCTTCGTCATTCACTCGCTCATCGACATCGTCAGCCGCAACGGGAATCTACTGCTCAGTATTCCCCTTCGTGGCGATGGCACCCTCGATGAGGATGAGCACGCATTCCTAACCGGGCTTGCCTCGTGGATACAGGTGCATGGCAGCGCGATCTACGGCACCCGCCCGTTCAGCGTCTTTGGCGAAGGACCGCCCGATGCTGCCGCCGCTGGGACCTTCAACGAAACGAAACAGCGCCCCTATACCACCGAAGACATTCGCTTCGTCACCAAAGGCGATACCCTTTACGCATTCGCCTTCGTCTGGCCAAACGACGGCAAGCTGCACATTAAGACTCTCGCCAGGGGATCCGGTGCCCTCCCGCAGCCAGTTCGGCGCGTGGAGTTGTTCGGCGCGGGACGGATCGCCTTCGATCAGGATGGCAGCGGCCTGCATCTCACCCTCCCCGCCAACCCGCCCAACCCCTACGCCTACGCCTTCACCATCCATTCCTGATGAGGCGCGCCCCGCCTGAAGGATCTTACAAAGATCGGCTCACGTGTGCCATTCGGCACAATGCAGCCATATGGTAGGCTTTATGCTTCTCTCCAAACAAGACCGGCAGCGTTTCGCTGCCAGAAGCAACGCCCGCTTCTTCAATAAGTGCCGCCCCCGAGCCGTAATTCGGCTGGAGGCTGGCTGTGAAAGTGCTCGCCAATTCTCAAGGCAATCTTGGCGTCATTGGCGATTACCTCATCTTCTCCTGGACGCTGGAGAAAGAGAAGGTCCCCAAGCGGGATTCCAGCACTTTGCTTGAGGTGTTCTCCAGTCTGTACATGGTGTTCAAACTCAAATTGCTTCTTGTTGATGAAGATGTGGATTCGATGTTCTGAGTGCATGGCACCCTGCTTTATTGGTTGTGTGGGTCGGATCATCCGTCTCACAGAACCAACTCTAGCGTGCCCCCGAGCGAATATCGGTTAGGGTGTTGTTACTTCTTATCGGGGATAGGCAGAACGGAAATCTAACACATCGCTTTGACGTGAGCTGTCCCTACGACTTTGCGGATGCATTGGCTCTTCTGTGGTCGAAAAACTTCCTGGGCGGATGCAGGCTTCTGTAGACCAATCCTGCCGTGAACTTCCAAACTGTCGCGAACAGCCCAATGCTCTCATCCAGGGCAGTTTACGTGAGTGGAGCAGGAACGGTTCTGACAAACGCCCCTGGGGCCGGTCAGGTGCCATACTCCATCAGCTACAGGAAGCTTGGCGAAGCGACAAAGGACTACTGATCCGGCATCAGCACGCTTCTGCGCTGCG
>PLST01000325.1 GCA_003164255.1 Acidobacteriaceae bacterium
GTCAAGATGAACGCCAAAGTGCGGCGCCCTTGACACCCGAATCCTCACCACCAGAGATCCCTGTGCCGTTTTCCCGGAAAACTGCCGAAAATGAGTGTTGACAAAGCCGACGCTGTCATACACGGCGCTACCTTCGATTGCAGTTCTACTAGATCGTGACTTCCCAACCTTTTTCGTAGGAGCGGCTCCAGAGCTTCATGGCTTCAGGGTCATTGAGGATGTGACCGGTTTTGGGATCGATCTTCATTTCGCGGTTCATGAAGTAAGCAATGTTGGAGATGAGCAGCATGGTGACTGAGATGTTTGCGATGGAGATGGGCGAGTGGAGCGTGTCAGTGCCCTTGCAGGAGTTAATGAAGTTGGCAAAGTGCATATCGGTCATAGAGTCGCGACCGACGAGGTCACTGGTGGAGGTCTCAGCGCCGGTCCGGAACTGATCAGTCTGCTTGCCGTGCCAGTTGAAGACATCGTATCCATCGCGATCGATGACAACGGCGCCCTTGGTGCCATAGATGACCGAACCGCGGTCGCGGCCGTAGAGCTTCATGCCGTTGCAGCAGCGGCCTTCCCATGTGAGGGTTTTGCCGGGATAGCGGAAGTCAGTAACGAGTGTATCGTAGAATTCCCAGTCATCCTTGTCCTGGTAGCGGCCGCCAATGGCGGTAACGACTTCAGGGAAGTCAACGCCGAGCGCCCAGCGGCAAACGTCCACTTCGTGGGTGCCGTTGTTGAGAGTCTCGCCGGTGCCAAAGCGGCGCAGCCAGTGCCAGTTGTAGGGGTGAATGTTGTCCTTGTACTCGCTGCGTGGGGCTGGGCCCTGCCAGAGATCCCAGTCGAGCGTATCGGGCACCGGGACGACCTTGCCAACGCCGATGGTGGCGCGGGTATTGGCGTACCAGGCCTTGGCCATATAGGCCTCGCCGATGAGGCCATCGTGGATTTGACCGATCATTTTGATGGAGTGCGGCGAGGAACGCTGCTGGTCGCCCACCTGGACCATCTTGCCGTATTTTTTTTGCGCGGCAACGAGCAGTTCTCCTTCGCGCGCATTCTGGCTTGAAGGCTTTTCGACGTAGACATGTTTGCCTGCCTTGAGTCCGAGGACAGCGAGCGGGGTATGCCAGTGGTCGGGCGTAGCGATGGAGATGGCGTCGACGTCCTTCGATTCAAGGGCCTTGCGGAAGTCGCGCTCCGCCTTGGGGGAATAGCCGAGAGCTTTTTCAGCGTCGGTGGCAAAGCGGGCACGGATTTTGTCGTCCGGGTCGCAGATGTAGGCGACACGGGCGATCTGCTTATTGGCCTGGAGCGCAGAAAGATGCGCGTGTCCGCGACCGTTGAGGCCGTTGATGGCAAAGTTGAGCCGATCGTTTGCGCCGAGGATCTGAGCATAGCTTTTGGCCGAGGAGGTGAGTGCCGAGCCGGCCACACCGGCGGCAATTCCATTTACAAAGGTTCGCCGAGAAATCATTCCTGTCTCCATTCAAAAAAATCTGTAAGCAAGCGGCAGCCGTGATGTTGGAAATGGATGAAGCCGTTCTCCAACAGCTCGTGCTGCCAGGTGAAAAAGTTTTCAATCGTCGCCAAGCCTGGGTGCGGAAGGTGAAACAACGCGCATCCCGGTCGATCGTGCAGATGCGGTAAAGGAGCGGAAACGAGGAGTTCGACTCAAGCGCTTCCAAGTACAGTTTTCTTGCCGCCTCAAATTATATTCCCGTCCGGCGGGGGCTGGCTGGGGGTTCTCACGTCGGAATTCAAAGGGTTTTGCACCCCGTTCCGGGGGCGCGCGTGAAGGCTGTGAGGCGGATGGAAAGATGCGGAAAACGAGGTGGAATTGGACAAGGTCTGATGACCTTGCAAGCGCCGGGTACGTATACTTGCGGCAGATTTAATGGGGAATCGAAGCAGAATTGTAAACCCGCATGGAATGGGGGCGTCTACCCAACCGATGGCAGCCGGCATAGCATTGAAACCGATGACACGGGGCGCGGTTGAGGAGAGTACCGGACAAAGGACGGAGGCTGCCGATCAGGAGTTTTCCGCCGTAGTCCAGGCCCACAGGCTGCAGATATTCCGGTTCCTGCTGGCATCGACGCGGGACATTGACCTGGCAGAAACACTGACCCAGGAGTGCTTTCTGAAGGCGCACCGAAACTGGAGTAGCTTCAGGGGCGATTCAAGCGCGATGACGTGGTTGATGCGGATCGCTATCAACCTGGAAAAGGACCACTGGCGGAATCGCCGGATGCAGTTCTGGCGTCATACGCGGACCAACTCGGTGGATCTGGATGAGGCCAGCGAGTGGTTGCCAAGCGGGGAACGCTCGGCGGAGCAACAGATGCTGGCCCGGGAGCAAGTGGGGCATGTATGGAAGGCCGTGGAAGGGTTGAGCGGACGGCAAAGGACGGTTTTTCTGCTGCGGTATGTAGAAGACCAGGAATTGAGTGAGATTGCGCAGGCGACCGGATTGAGCGAGGGCACGGTGAAGGCGCATCTTTCGCGGGCACTTGGAAAAGTGCGGGCGCACTTGAGAGGCAAGCCATGAGCATGGGCGCAAAATTCGAGAATGAGGATCGCGGACTGGGCGTTGACGCAGAACTGGGCGAGGCGCTGAAGAATTTCAGATCGAACGTGCATGCCTGGAGCGAGGCGGAGTACGGTCGTGCGCGCCAAGTGAAAACAGTGCATGAGTTGAGCTGGCGCGTGGCTGCAGGCTGGGCGCTGGGGTGCGTGTTGGCGGCAGGAAGCGTGACAGGTATCTTGTACGAACGGCATCACCAGCTGGAACTTCAAAAGACTGCGGCAGCGGAGCAGGCAGCCAGGCAGCAGAAGCTGGAAGCCGAGCAGCGCGCGAGCAAAGAGGACGAGGACTTACTTGCCAAGGTGGACAGCGATGTTTCGCGCGAGGTTCCCAGTGCAATGGAACCGCTGGCTCAACTGATGAGCGAGAACGAAGCCCAATAACAAGCGGGACGGAACGACGCGTAGCGGTCATCCTGAACCAGGTGCGAAGGAGAAGGCGATGAAGGCAAGAATGGCAGGAACATTGGCTTTGGCGATAGCGGGGATTTTGTTGTCGGGTCTGGCAGCGGCGGGCCAGGGATTTGGCGGCGCTCCTGGTGGACCTGGCGTCCCGGGCCCAGGCGGCCAGAGGCCACCGTTTGAGCGGGCCTTTGGCGGCGTGAGCGCACAGAAGGGTTGGTGGAACAATCCCCGCATGATAGAGCGGCTGAAGCTGACCGATGCGCAGCGGAAGTCAATGGACGACATCATGATGGCTCACCGGGCGAAACTGATCGATCTGCGGGCGAACCTTGAAAAGGCAGAGTTGGCGATGGAGCCGCTGATGAGCGCTGACGAGCCCAACGACGCGGCGACGATTGCCCAGATTGACAAGGTTGTGGCGGCGCGCGGCGAACTGGAGAAAGCGAATGCGCGATTTCTCCTGGAGATTCGCGAGAAGCTGACGCCTGACCAGTGGAAGCAAGTGAAGTCGTTCCGCGAGGAAGGCGGGATGCGCGGGCGTGAAGGGATGCGCGGCAAGGACGAGCACGGATGGGGACGCGACGGGCAGCGACCTGGAATGCAGGGCGGGCCGGGGATGAACGACCGGCCCGGAATGCAGGGCCCCGGCGGGCAACAATTCCGTCATCATGGGCCTCCACCTCCGGCAGGGACTCCGGCGACACCTCCGCAAGGAGCGCCGGCACCGGCACCAGGTACGGGTGCAGGCCAGGAACAGTAGACGTGCATTGAAGGCGCGGAAACCGGAAGATTGTGAAGTCCCAGGCTGAGCCGGAACTCGAATTGGATTAGAAGGTGGGGCGGCGGGAACGGGACTTCAACAAGGGCGTATCAGGCAGAGAGTAAATACGGTTGATGTAAAAAACCGATGGCGGCAGCGAGGGAACCCTCCTGCCGCCGTTTTTTTGTCCGGAGGGAAGGTAGGAGCGGGGGGATGGGGTGGTTCCAGGCAGCGCGGGGACGTCAATCTGTCGCGAAGTTGGACAACGTAGTGAAGCGGTACGAGACAGCGATTGATGCGGATCAGGACAGCAGATGAACGGAAGCGAGACAGTCTGAATCGAAGGGAGACAAAGAGGGGTGTGAAGGATTCTTAAAATTATTACTAAAGTTATTTCGGGCTGTTCCGATGAAGGGAGTGGATGCAAACAGGCCCTTCGGAAAGTATCCGAGACCCGAAATGAAGTGAAGAGCGGGGCGGGGCAAGAAGCAAGGCGTCCGAGAAGGAGTTGAGTCCCATGGCCCTCGGTGTTTTGANNTGAACAATCTTTCAGCGATCTATGCAGAGAACAATCTGAACAACACGAACAGCAGCTTGCAGACGGTTCTGCAGCAGTTGTCTTCCGGGTCGAAGATCAACTCGGGCGCGGATGACGCCGCAGGCCTCTCGCTGGTGAATGGTCTGGCAGCGAACTCGGCGGCACTAACCCAGTCCGGGACGAATGCGACAGAAGGCGTGGGATTGTTGCAAGTGGCCGACGGCGCGTTGTCGCAGGTGACCAGCCTGCTTAATCGCGCGATTACGCTGGCCACAGAGGCGTCCAACGGCACGCTGAACAGCACGCAGGAAGGCGCGGCGAACCAGGAGTACCAGTCGATCCTTTCGGAAATCAACAACATTGGAACGACGACGACCTTCAATCAGCAAGCGGTATTCTCCGGCAAATCGATCGCGATCTACACGGGCGACTCTTCGACGACGGGGTCGTCGATCGACGAGCTGAATATTCGAACGCTCTCATCGTCCAGCGTGGGAGACACCAACGGCGCCATGTCGTACAGCACGGGCTCGAACAATGCGTTCATCGATCTGTCGAGTGGCGGCACTCTTGCGAGCGTGAACGACCAACTGGCCGCAGGCGGCACCACCAGCATCGATGTCACGTACATGACCTCAGGGGCAGGAGGCGCACTTACTCAGCAAACCCAGGTGATTTCTGTTGGCACGGGCTATAGCCAGCCCAACACGGTGCAAGGGCTCATGAACGCCATCAACGGCGCGGGCCTGGGTCTGACCGCGACGTTTACGACAGCGTCGCAGGCTGGAACCGCGGCTTCGTCGGGAGGCAAGGGCGCCGATACCGGCATCGAGATTTCAGGCCTCGGCTCAGGAGTAGCCGGCGCTGCCAACGGCGCTGCCACGCCCGATGTGAATGGCACCATCGGCGCTACCGGTGCGCAGACTTTCACCGGCGGAACGATGACGATCAATGGCAAGACGATTAATCTGGGCAACAGCAGCGGCCCGGACAAGACCGATACTGTTGCGGATCTAGAGGCCACCATCAACGCGGGCAGTTATGGCGTGTATATCGATACGGCAACCGGCAACATCGAATCGACGACGAAGGCCACCATTACCACCAACGGCGTTACCGGCACCGCCTCGTATACCGCGGGAACCTACTACACCGATGGCATCACCGAAGTAGCGGCCGGCGCGACATCGCTGGTAGATACGCACACAGGCCTTACCGCAGGCGCTCCCGCATCCGATACCGACGGGACCGGCGGCATAGCCACGACCAGCTACTTGGACGCGGGAGGGGTGTCGCTGAGCGGCACCGACTTGCTTACCCAGAGCGATGCGCAGGCCGCACTCACCAATCTGAATTCCGCCATTAGCGACGTTGCGTCTATGGACGGCTACATCGGAGCGGAGATCAACACACTGAACTCGATCAGCCAGGTGATGAGCACGCAGCAGGAGAACGTGGTGTCGGCTCAAAATGCGATTCAGGCGACGGACTATGCGTCGGCGACATCGAACATGTCGAAGTACGAGATTCTGAGCCAGACCGGCATTGCGGCGCTTGCACAGGCCAACAGCGTTCAGCAGGAAGTGACGAAGCTTTTGCAGTAATCGCAGGACTGTAACACCTTCAAGACAACCCAGGGACGGGCGGCGGCAAAGGTCTAACCTTTGCCGCCCATTTTTTAGAACAGGGATTAGGGATTAGAAAAGCTCGAGGGGAAGTTGGCGCTTTCCCACTCATCCCGGTCCTCCGCGGTGGACGCCGGGATGAATGGGGCACAAGGCCGTCTCCTGATACAAACGCACGGAGTTCATGCGAGCGCACCCTTTTCGCAAAGTGGGCGAAAAGAATGGGGCACCCTGCAGTGATTTTGGAATTCTTGAATCCCGATTTAGCGTGATAAAGTCCTATGTCATGACGACCAAAACTTCCCTTGTATTTTTCGCATCCAAGGCGAGGCAAAAGTGTGCTTCTGTTTCTAACCCGGTTCTTCTGGCAGGTGTATTTGCGGTGTTGACTGTTGCGGCCGGCGCGCAGTCAAAGCCTGAGATGCCGGACATGCCGGGGATGGAACACCACCACATGGAGGAAGCCGTCAGCACAGAGAAACTTGGGCAGGTGCATTTTCCAGTTTCGTGCGCGACGCAGTCGCAGGTTCCCTTTGAACGTGGCGTGGCGCTTTTACATTCCTTCGGATACACGCTGGCCGAACAGCAGTTCAGGGCGATTGCCGAAAGCGATCCCAAGTGCGCGATGGCGCATTGGGGAATTGCCATGACGCAGTTCAAGGAGATCTGGGACAGGCCGGATGCCGATGCTCTGAAGACAGGCGCGAGCGAGATGGAGAAGGCGCGTGCACTGATTGCGGAGAATGGAAAGATTATGGCGCGGGAGCAGGCGTACATCGACGCGCTCGGGGCGTTTTTCAGTGTTGCTCCGCTTGGGTTCCAACAGGCGACGGACGCTTATGCAGCCTCAATGGAGGGATTGCATGAGGCGTATCCCGAGGATATTGAAGGCTCAGCTTTCTACGCGCTTTCACTGCTGGCGGATGTGGCGCCGGAAGATACGTCGCTGACCAAGGAACGCAAGGCGCTGTCGGTGCTTGTGCCGCTGTTCAACAGCCACCCTGATCATCCCGGGCTGGCGCACTACATTATTCATACGTGCGATACGCCGGCGCTGGCATCGCAGGGTCTTGAGGCGGCGTTGGTGTATGCAAAGATTGCGCCGTCGTCGCCGCATGCGCTGCATATGCCGGGACACATCTTTGCGCGGCTGGGAATGTGGCCTGAAGATATTTCGTCGAATCTTGCATCGGTTGCAGCGTCAAAGAAGGATGAAGAGGAGCATCAGCCGGGTGCGGCACACCAGCTGCACGCGGACGAGTTCCTGGTGTATGCCTGGCTGCAGACGGGCGAAGATGAGAAGGCACGCCAACTGACCAGCCAGTTTGAATCCATCGGAGAGCAGATGGAGGCGATGCCGGGGATGGATGACATGAAGCACTCCGGCCCCGGCCGCGACAACCGGCTGCAGGCCGTGTACCTGATGGAGATGCACGACTGGAAGGCGCTGGCAGCACTGACACCCGTAGCGGGAACAGCGACGAAAGGCTTCTCGGCCTTCGCTGTTTTCTGGGGACAGGGCGTGGCCGCTGGACACATGAAGGACGACAAGCTGGCGACGGCTTCGTTGGCTGGTTACGACGCGGTTCTGGAACGGCTGAAGAAATCTCCCTATGTTGACTCCGCTGACGATGCGCAGATCCAACGCAACGAGATTCTGGGCTGGAAGGCTTACGCAGAGGGTGAGCCGGAGGCGGCTGTTGCGGCGATGCGCAAGGCTGCCGATCAACAGGACAAGTCTGGACAGAACGAGGTGGATATTCCCGCACGCGAGATGCTTGCCGACCTGCTGATGGCGCTCAACCGGCCGCAGGAAGCGCTGACAGAGTACAAGGCTGCACTGAAATTAAGTCCCAACCGGCTGAACGGGCTCGTGGGTGCGGGGGCAGCCGCCGAGGCAACTGGAGACCAGGCGCAGGCAGAGCAGTTTTACAAGCAGGTTGCGCATAACACGGCCAATGGCGGGGAAACGGCTCGTGCGTGGGTGAAGCACGCAATCGAGTTCAATGCGGCTCACATGAACATGGCCAGCGGAGCGGGTTTGTGAGGGCGAACTGACGGCACGCTTCAAACAGTGTGCTTCCCGTGACCTGCTCAATCGTTCTCTATCTCCACAATCCAGTGGTGAGGTAGTCGTGGATAGAGACGGCGGCCTTGCGTCCGGCGCCCATGGCGAGGATGACGGTTGCGCTGCCGGTGACGATGTCGCCTCCGGCAAATACGCCACGCTTTGAGGTACGCATGGTCTCGGGATCGGCCAGAATGTAATTCCACTTATTTGTTTTGAGATCGGGCGTGGAGCTCTGGATGAGAGGGTTGGCGTTGGTGCCGACGCCGATGATGGCCACGTTGGCCGGCAGGATGAATTCAGAGCCGGCGATGGGCACGGGACGACGGCGGCCATCGGCGTCAGACTCGCCCAGCTCCATGCGGACGCAGCGCGCGCCGGTGAGCCAGCCTTTTTCATCGCCAATGAACTCGACAGGGTTGGCGAGCATGCGAAACTCAATGCCCTCGGCGATGGCGTGGTGGACTTCTTCAGCGCGAGCGGGCATCTCAGCCTGCGAACGGCGATAGACCAGCGTGGCCGTGCGCGCGCCGAGCCGGCGTGCCGTGCGGACCGCGTCCATGGCGGTGTTGCCGCCACCCACGACGATCACGTCGCGATCGCGGCAATCGTAGACGGGCTGGTCAACATCGGCATAGGCGCGCATGAGGTTGATGCGGGTGAGGAACTCGTTGGCGGAGTAGACGCCGTTGAAGTGCTCGCCGGGAATGCCGAGAAACTGGGGCAGTCCGGCGCCGGTGGCGACGAAGACGGCATCGAAGTGCTCGTTGTGCATGAGTTCGTCGATGGTGACGCTTTTGCCGACGACGACGTTGGTTTCAAATTCGACGCCCATGCGGCGCAGGTTGTCGACTTCAGTCTTGACGATGGATTTGGGCAGGCGAAACTCGGGAATGCCGTAGATGAGCACTCCGCCAAGTTCATGGAGAGCCTCAAAGACACGGACGCGGTGGCCTTTCTGTACCAGATCGCCCGCGGCGGAGAGACCTGCAGGGCCGCTGCCGACGATGGCAACATTTTTGCCGGTTGAAGGGGCGATGGGAGGCAGACCAAGGTGGCCGCTGTTGCGCTCAAAGTCAGCGATGAAACGCTCGAGATTGCCGATGGCGACGGGCGCACCTTTTTTACCTAGGACGCAGCCACCCTCGCATTGATTCTCCTGCGGACAGACACGGCCGGTGATGGCCGGCAGCGCGTTGTCTTCGCGCATTTTGGAGGCGGCTGCCAGGTAATTTCCTGCGCTGATGAGGGCGACAACTTCCTTGATTTTGACGCCGACGGGACAGTGAACGACGCAACCCGGCTTGGCGCACTCGATGCAGCGGGATGCCTCAGTGAGCGCCTCGAGCGTGGGCAGGCCAAGATTGACCTCTCCGAAATTGCGACTGCGCACCTGGGGATCGAGCTCCGGCATGACGGTGCGCGGAATCTTCATCCGGTCTTTGAGGGGAACGGTGTTGCGCTGCTCAAGGGCAGACGTCTCGCTCTCAGACATAATGCTTCTCCTCGATCTCAAGCTCTGCCAATTCTCTTTCCCGTGCCGCAAGCTCCGCGCGCAGTTCGGCGAGCTCTTCCTGCTCGTGCTCCTTGAAGTCGCGGAGGGATTGGCACTCTTTATCGCGATACATGGCGTTGCGCTGCATCAGGACATCGAAGTTGACCTGGGCGGCGTCAAACTCGGGGCCATCGACACAGGCGAACTTGCTCTGGTTGCCGAGCAGCACGCGACAACCGCCGCACATGCCGGTTCCGTCAACCATGATGGAATTGAGGCTGACCATGGTCCTGATGCCGAGAGGAACCGCGATTTGAGCAACGGCCCGCATCATGGGCACGGGTCCGACGGCGAGAATGAAGTTGATGCGGAGGCCCCCGGCGATGAGTTCCTGGAGCTTCTTGGTGACCAGGCCCTGCTCGCCATAGGTGCCGTCGTCGGTCATTATGAATGCTTCGCTGCTGGCCTGGCGGACTTCATCCTCGAAGACGACCATTTCGGTACTGCGGGCGCCTTCAATAAAGATGACGTGGTTGCCGGCCTGTTTGAGAGCGAGAGCGGTGGGCAGGGCCATGGCAGTGCCGACGCTTCCGGCGAGAATGACGACTGTGCCGTAGTTCTGGATGTCAGAGGGATGGCCGAGCGGGCCAACGATGTCGAGGATGGAGTCGCCCGCTTCGAGACAGTTGAGCAGCGAAGTGGTTTTCCCGATGGCCTGCACAACGATGGTGACTGTGCCGGCTGCCGGATCGGAGCACTTGATGGTGAGGGGAATGCGTTCGCCCTTCTCATGAAGGCGGAGAATCACGAACTGGCCCGGCCGCTGCTTGCGGGCGATGCGGGGCGCCTCGATGACAAATTGCTTGATATTAAGGCCGACGCTGCGTGCTTCGACGATCTTGTACATGAGGGTATGACTCCAGTGACTGAACGAGCGAACCAGCTGGTTTGCGCAGCCGGGAAAACGACGGGAAACAAAGGACAAAGGCGGCGCAGGACAGCGGCGGCTCGATTGCGATCGACCAACCTTATTATTGAGGATTGCGTGCAAAGGGCGTGTGATTTGCATCACGAGGTGGTGAGCGGGATGGATCAGGAGTTTGGGGAGAAATAGCGAATTCGTTCGGGATGGGTAACACGGATAGGTGGTTTGACGAATCGGGTGGGAGCGGAGACAATAAGAGAGTTGTCTTTCCCTGAGTGGGCCTGTGGCGCAGCTGG
>PLST01000392.1:0-394 GCA_003164255.1 Acidobacteriaceae bacterium
CCGCGGGCAAGGATGTGTACCTGGAAAAGCCGGTGACGCATACCCTCGAAGAAGGCGAGGCTCTGCTGAAGAGCGTGCGATCAAGCCGGCAGATCCTGCAGTGCGGAATGCAGCAGCGGAGCTGGCCCCACTTCCGCAACGCGGTTGACCTCATCCAGGGCGGTGCGCTCGGACAGGTTACGCAGGTGCGGACCTATTGGTGGCAGAACTACGGATCGAATTGGGTTCCCAAGCCGGTGGACGCCGCGCAGCTTGACTGGAAACAATGGCTCGGCGGAGCGCCAGACCAGCCCTTTACCCTGGAAAAGTACAGCCACTGGCGCTGGTACTGGAGCTTCGGCGGCGGCGCGATGACGGACCTGTTCGCGCACTGGATCGACGTGGCGCAATGGGC
>PLST01000392.1:414-2812 GCA_003164255.1 Acidobacteriaceae bacterium
CTCGAGTTTCGCGGCAAGGAAGCGACGCTGAAGATCAATCGCTCGGGAATGAGTATCTTTCACGAGAACGTGAAAGGCGATCGAAACCCGGTGCTGAAAGAAGAGAGCGTTGAGGATGGGACAATACTGCACATGGCCAACTTTTTCGACTGCATCAAGACGCGCAAGGAGCCCAACGCGCCCGTGGAGACAGGAATCGCCGCAGCGAGAGCGGGTCATGTGGGAAATCTGGCGTACCATCGCGGCGGCGTGACCGCGTGGCCGGCCGCCTAGGTCCGGCCGCTGTGGTGTGAACAAAGGTTGAGCCACCAACCGTCTGGAATCCGCGAGAGCGAGCGATTCGTGCTGGAAACGCGCATGGCTGTTGTCTGCCGGGTGCCCCTGGTCCCTGGCCTTTGGGGACCAGGGAAGGAACCCACTTCCCTCGCCCGTTTCGCCTAATGCCCTCCTGACCGCAGAGCTGATCCCCCAAACCCGCCAGCACGGCCTCTCTCTCGGTGACCGTGCATGCCTCGCTCTCGCCATCCACCACCAAGCCACCGCATATACAACCAATACCGCCTGGCGCAACCTCCGCCTCGGCATTGATATTGAAGTCATCCGCTAGTCCATTCCCCGTTCCAGAAAAGTGCTGCTCCCTCGGTGCCCGCACCTGCACAGGGACACTCCCCTCCCTCGCACGGCGGCGTCTGACCAGCGAAAAACCCATCGCTGATAAGTGATTTCCGGGTAGGCGACCCAACCCGAACCTGCAATTTGGCTATTAGCCGGCTATGGCTTGTTATCACCAATTGAAAATTACTTCCGGATTGCACGTAACCCACCGGGAGCCCGGAAGGTTGAAAGCCCTCCGATACGTATCTCGAACGCCTGCTGAGGGAGAAGGCGATTGAGGGAGAAGGCAATTATGCAATAACTGAGCAGCTTGCATCTTGGTTTCTGGCTCACAACTCACATTTATTAGGCTCCTTTGATGATGGTGAGCGGCGATCGCCACCCCCGTCACCGCAAACACCGACAAGCCGCTGGCCTCCCAAAAGAATCTCAGAGCCACTCCGACCGCGGACGGCGATAATCCGCCGCTGAAGGACCGTCATTCTTGCCTCCGCAACAAATGCAATCGCATTGAAGTTGCACTCGCGGACAACCGGCCCGATGGAAAAGGACTCCAACTTAAAGTAGGCTGTGTGTTTTCGCTGCCTACGAGGAGAATGAAATGATTCTTAGAATGATTCATCGACAGATAGGTTTTGCAGGCTTGGCGTGTGCGCTATCGCTCGGTTGTAGCCTATCGATGCAAGCGCAGGACAACAGCAGCACCACTACAAAGGACCAGACGACTACCACGACGACAACGCAGTCATACGATTCCTCCGACTGGAAGGCACCGCGCGGCTACGATTTGGCCTATCCGGAGAACGGCTCGCCCAACATGGTCGCCCGCCAGGGATATGCCGCGGGATTCAGCCAGGGTCAGGCAGACGCTGGCCGGGGCAAGAAGTTCAAACCGACGGAATCCGATGCATACGAACACGCGAAGATACCAAAGGGCATGGACAAGGATCGATTCAAGGAGCAGTTCCGCGAGTCGTTCGTCAAGGGATATTCGAACGGATTTAAGGGCGAATAGCTGCGCCTGTGGGACTTGCGGATTCAAGAAAGGACCGACGATCTGTCGGCCCTTTTTCGTCGGGCAAGAGCAATTGTCTGTATGTGGGCCGCCGAATCGAAAGGCAACGTGGCAGCACGAGCAGATGCCGGGTGCCCCTGGTCCCCAGCCTAAGGGGACCAGGGAAGGAACCCAGTTCCCTCACCCGTCTTCCCTAATGCCCACCAGAGCGCAAAATCTGAAAGCTGACGGCTGAGAGCTGCTCTACCGTCCCCCCCGGTGCTTGCTGGCGTTCACAGCGGCCCGCGCCTCACGGTCCGCCTCCCGGCGCTTTTCCGTCTCCCGCTTGTCCCAGTCCTGCTTGCCCTTGGCCACCGCCAACTCGCACTTGACACGCCCGTTACGAAAATAAAGCCGCGTCGGGATGAGCGTGTGACCCTTGATCTGCGTCTTGGACAGTAGCTTGCGAACTTCATCCCGGTGCAGCAGCAGCTTGCGGGTGCGGGTCGAGTCGTGGTTGGCTATGTTCCCGTGTGAGTAAGGACCGATATGCGCGTTCAGCAGAAACGCTTCCCCGTTTTGGATAAGCCCATACGAATCTTTCAGGTTCGCCTGGCCCTCCCGGATCGACTTCACCTCGGTCCCTCGCAAAGCCACGCCCGCCTCGAACTTTTCAAGCAAAAAGTAGTTGTGGCTCGCCATCCGGTTGTGCGCCGCGTCCCGCTCCCCGCTCGCCACAGGATCGCGCGGCTTCGCCGCCTTTTTCGGGCCGGTCGAGTCCTTGGCGAC
>PLST01000273.1:0-5556 GCA_003164255.1 Acidobacteriaceae bacterium
GTCAGCTACGGCGAGCGCATCTCCAGCCGCATTGTCGCCGCTGCCTTTCGCCAGCGGGGCATCCTCGCCGAACACGTGGATGCGCGCAAGATCGTCATCACCGATTCGCAGTTCCAAAAGGCCATTCCCCAGGACGCGATTATCGACCGCCGCGCCCAGGAGAAACTGCTTCCCCTCACCCGTGAGGGCAAAGTTCCCATCATGGGCGGCTTCATCGCCTCAAACGAGGCCGGCCTCACCACCACGCTCGGCCGTGGAGGCTCCGACTTTACCGGAGCTCTCATCGGCGGCGCCCTCTCGGCTGAAGCCATCGAGATCTGGACCGATGTAGACGGCATCATGACCGCCGACCCCCGCGTCTGTCCCGATGCGCTCCGCGTCAAGGTCATCAGCTTTGAAGAAGCCGCGGAGCTGGCCTACTTCGGCGCCAAGGTGCTGCACCCGGCCACCATCCTGCCCGCGGTCAAAAAGAACATTCCGGTCCTGGTGCTCAACAGCCGCAACGCCGCTTGCGAAGGCACGCGCATCATCTCCCTTGCGCCGCATTGCAGCAGCCCCTTTAAATCCATCTCCGTCAAAAAGAAGCTCAGCATCATCGACATCGTGGCCAGCCGCATGCTCATGACCCACGGCTACCTGCGCCATATCTTCGAAATCTTTGACAAGCACCAGTGCCCCGTCGACATGGTCTCCACCAGCGAGGTCTCCGTTTCGCTCACCGTCGACGCCAACGACAAGCTGCCCGCCATCGTCGCCGATCTTGAAAAGATCGCCGACGTCAAGTGCGAAGGCAGAAAAGCGCTGGTCTGTATGGTCGGCGAGGATATTCGCGGCCAGAACGGCATCGCCGCGCAGGTCTTCAACGCCGTCCGCCACGTCAACGTGCGCATGATCTCCCAGGGTGCCAGCGAAATCAACATGAGCTTCATGATCGAAGAAGACGACGCCGAAGAAGCCGTCCGCTCCCTCCACGCCGCCTTCTTCAAGGAACCCGACCCAGCCATCTTCGACGTAGAAGCGAGAAAACAGCTGACAGTGAATAGTGGTCAGTGAACAGTGGTCAGCGGGCAGCGAATAGTGGAATTATGCTGACCGCGAATAGTGGAATGATGCTGACAGACGGCCGCTAAAGTGCCCGCAATCGCTGGTCGCTAAGGCAGCGGTGAATAATTCGAAGTCGGCGAATGATTGGAAGTTGGCGAACGATTGGAAGTTTTGAAAGGGCGCGGCTTTAGACGCGCCACAAATGCCGCAAGAAAATGATCGCGGGNNCCACTGACCACTGATCCGAAGGAACCAAAATGCTCATCCTCGTCTTAGGCAAGGGAAAAACCGGCAGCCTCGTCGCTGAAGTCGCGCGCGAGCGGGGCCACGGCGTACGCGCGCTCGACATCAACGAGAACGAGCATGCAGCCGCACTCACTGCGCCCAATCTCGCCGGCGTCGACGTCGTCATCGACTTCACCGCCCCTGAAGCCGCGGTTGAAAACATCCGCGCCGTGCTGGCTCTCGGCGGCCGCATCGTCGTCGGCACGACCGGCTGGTATTCCAAGCTTGACGAGCTGAGATCGCTCGCCGCCAAACGCGGCGGCGGCCTGCTCTATGGCACCAACTTTTCCATCGGCGTGCAAAAGCTCTTCCGCCTCACCGCCGAGCTGGCCCAACTCGACGGCTACAGCTTCTCCATCGACGAAACCCACCACACCTCCAAGCTCGACGCGCCCTCCGGCACCGCCATCACCCTCAAGGAGATCATTGTGGCTGTGCGCCCCGGCATTGACGTGCCCATCACCTCCCACCGCCTAGGCGACGCCAAGGGCGAGCACATCGTTACCGCGCATAGTGATCACGACACCCTCGAGCTTCGCCACGACGCTCAATCCCGTCGCGGTTTTGCCCTCGGAGCCGTCTGCGGTGCAGAGTGGCTGGCCGGCAAATCCGGCGCATGGGAGTTCCGCGAGATCTTTCCGCAACTCTAACCAGGGAATCGCCAGGCCGGCAGACCGATGCCTGTCGGCGTTGTAGGAAAGAAGACGATGCCACCCCTGCACTTCAATCTACCCATCCTCGAGTTCCTGGCCAGCCACCGCACGCCCTTGCTCACACAGTTCTTTCTCGCTGTTTCCGCGTTGGGTAATCTCTATACCGTCATCATCACGCTGATCTACGTCGCGTGGAACAAGAAGGTGGCCATCCGGCTCGCCGTGTTGATGAGCCTCACCTCATCGCTCAACATCCTGCTCAAACTCATCATTAAGAATCCCCGCCCCTTCGTCCTCGAGGGAACTTACCTGAAGAAGTGGGCCGTCTCTCCTCAGGCAGCGCGAAGCCTCGCCCTGGAATACTCCACTCCCTCCGGCCACGCCATGGCCGCGGCCTCGTTCTACTTGTATCTCTTCGCTCTAGTCCGCAATGGGTATTTCCGCGCCTTCGCGATTGCCGCCATCGTCCTCATCGGATTTTCGCGCCCCTATCTTGGCGTCCATTATGTCGAGGACGTTCTTCTCGGCTGGGCAGCCGGACTCGGCTGCTCCCTTCTCGCCGTCAAATATTGCACAGCCATCGGCCGCATCTGGAGCCGGTTCTCCTATCCGATTCAAGTCGGCATCGCCGTTGTCTTCAGCCTTGTTCTGTGCCTGCTCTCCTTCGTCATCAATGGCGGCGCCCTCGGCCAACCTTCCGAAATCCTGTCAGATGCCGGATTCCTCGCAGGTGTTCTCATCGCCTATCCACTGGAACGCAGGCTGGTCAACTTCGATCCGCAAAGCTCGTCACTCCTGGCCAAAGCACTGCGTCTTCTGCTCACAGTCTGTCTGTTCGGTTGCACATCCCTGCTCCTCACCAAGGCCATCGCAGGCATTTCGAATATGCCTGCCCTGCCTGGATTCCTCCTTCAATATCTCCGCTTCACCGCGGAGGGATTCGCAGTCATCTTTCTGGCTCCCCTGCTGTTTACGAGAATGGGATTGGCCGATTCGGCACCCGTCAGCGCCGACTGACCCCACCCCACCCGACCCGTCCCCTCCCCCGCTCGGTATACACTCTCTTTTGGTGGAAACTGTCCGTCGGAGCCGTACGGGGATTTTTCCCCTTCAGCCCGCGTACAGTTCAACCAGAGTTTTTCGAGCGATTTCAGTCGTCCGCTCTTCAACGGGAAAGGCGAAAACTGTGAAGCGACCGTTTGGATTTATTGGCAATTTCTTGATCATGGCGCTGGCCCTTACGGCCGTCGCGCAAGGAGAGGTAAAAATGTCGATCTGGGGACACACGAAAGATGGCGTTGCGGTGCCGATCTACACGCTCAAGAGCGCGCAGATCGAAGTGAGAGTCATGGCGTACGGCGCAAAGCTGGTTAGCATTCGCACGCCCGACAGTTCCGGAAAAATGGCCGATGTTGTGCTCGGCTATGACTCGCTTGACGAGTACCTGAACGACAACAGCACCCACTTTGGAAGCATCGTCGGCCGCTATGGCAATCGCATTGCGGGCGGAAAGTTTTCCATCGATGGCAAGAGCTACCAGATCCCCATCAACAACGGCAAGAACGCCCTCCACGGCGGCCCCATGGGCTTTGACCGCAATGTTTGGGATGCAAAGGAAGTGCCGAACGGCGTCGAATTCACCCTCGTCAGCCCCGACGGTGACATGGGCTTTCCTGGAAAGATGACGGCCAAGGTGAAGTACACGCTTGCCGGCAGCACGCTCCGTCTCGATTACTCGGCCACCAGCGACAAGCCCACCGTCGTCAACCTCACCAATCACGCCTACTTCAATCTCCGTGGCGATGACGTGGGAACCATTCTGGACGAGAAGCTCGAACTGAACGCCGACAAGTTCACGCCCGTCAACGCCGATCTCATTCCGCTTGGCCCGCTCGCACCGGTGGCCGGGACGCCGCTCGACTTCCGCAAGCCTGAAGTCGTGGGCGCACGCATCAACTCTGACCACGAGCAGATCAAGCTCGGCGGCGGCTACGACCACAACTTTGTGGTGAACGGCAACTCCGGCACGCTGCGCGTGGCTGCAGTCATGACCGACCCCGAGAGCGGCCGGCGCATGACCGTCGAAACCACCGAGCCCGGAGTGCAGTTCTACACCGGTAACTTCCTCGATGGCACCTTTACCGGCCGCCATGGCGTCAAGTACGTGAAGCACACCGGCTTCTGTCTTGAGACGCAGCACTTTCCGGACTCGCCGAACCAGCCGAGCTTCCCCAGCACGGTTCTGCGTCCCGGCGTGACGCGCCACTCCACCACCACGTTCACGTTCACCACGGTCAAGGGCGAGTAGAGCGCTCAACCGGCTATGAATCAAAGAGGGGACGGGCCGAAGCCCGTCCCCTCTGCTTGCCGTGATCGTTCCTTCGAACTCTATGAAAGCCCGGCATTCATCCATGCATTCTTCTTTCGCCTCTTTTGTTGTCTCAAGCAGAGCGCTCTTGTTCTGCGCTGTCTGCCTACCTATGGCATTTCCCGCCTTTGCTCAGGGTCAGGCCACGCCATCCGCATCGGCTAACCAAAAACCGCTCGCATACGAAGTCATCTCGATCGCGCCGAGCAACCCCGCCGCACAAAATAGGAGTTGGCGCAACACGCCAGATGGAATGACCTTCATCAACGTTCCCTTAAGCATGCTTGTCAAGAGCGCATTCGATATCATCGCTGACGATCAGCTCTCGGGCCTTCCCCGCTGGGCTGACTCCAGTCACTATGACATTCAAGCCAAGATGAGCGATGAGGATGTGGCTGCATGGAAGAAACTGACGCGCGACGAGAAAGGCAAGCAGGAGAAGCTTCTGCTCCAGTCCCTTCTAACGGAACGATGCCAGCTCAAATTCCATCGCGAAACCAGACAGCTTCCGGTCTACGACCTGGTGATCGCGAAGGGCGGGCTGAACATGCAGGAGGCCAAGCCGATGGTGGGCAGCCGCACGATGACAGGTGGCGGCAAGTTTAATGGGCAGTCCGTTTCCATCGAAAGCCTGACCTACAGCCTGTCAAACGAAGTTGGCCACGTCGTCATCGACAAGACCGGCCTCGGCGAAAAGAAGTTCGACATCGATCTGAATTGGACGCCCGACGAGCAGCAGGGAACCCCCGAAGCTGGCCCCACGCTCTTTGCCGCCCTCGAAGAACAACTCGGGCTCAAGCTTGTTGCCTCCAAAGGCCCGGTAGAAACAGTCGTCATTGAACAAATGGAAAAGCCAACGCCCAACTAGGAGTCAGAAGTTCGTTGAATGATTCGACAAATCGAAGTGGTTGGAAATACAGCCCGCAGGGGCTAAAGCCCATTCGTTTTGCGACCTTTACGGCACGACTGAAGTCGTGCCCTGATACAAAACTTACGGATTTTTCCTTAACGAACTTCAGACTCGGGACAGTAGCGCAATTCACTCTCATGAAGTCGATTCTGCCGCGAATTCCACAAACCTGCATCCATCGCCCCGCGCGCCCTCAACCCGCGCGCACGTTATAAACTTGAGCTAGCCATGGAAACGACAGGTTGCGGTACGGCAATTATTACGCCCTTCAGGGCGGATGGATCGGTTGATGAATC
>PLST01000273.1:5629-5909 GCA_003164255.1 Acidobacteriaceae bacterium
CCTCGCAGGAGGGCCAGTTCCAGCATTTCCTCGCCCTCGCCCGCGCCGTCGATCCGCTGCCCGTCTGCGTCTACAACGTGCCCGGCCGCACCGGCGTCAACCTTGAGCCGGAGACCGTCGCCCGCCTCGCCGGCGCGGCAAGAAACATCCAGGCCATCAAGGAAGCCAGTGGAAAGCTCACCCAGTTTGCCGAGCTCGCCCACATCCTGCCCCGCGGTTTCAAGATCTTCTCCGGCGACGACAACCTGACCCTCGCCGCTATCGGCGTCGGTGCCCACGG
>PLST01000273.1:5999-16166 GCA_003164255.1 Acidobacteriaceae bacterium
CTCAAGCACGCGCCCATCCCGGCGGGTGTCCGGTCTGAAGTCTATTGAGGGGGTCTACTGAGCGGTCATCCCGGCCACCCTCATTTATTTCCTGAAACCCAATTTCGAGCGCTCCTGAAACTTTTTGCGTCTTTCTCGAATTTTCTTGCGTCTAATCCCGCAACTTCGCTCCGGACCCTGTGTCTATCCCAAGTGACGGCAGGAATCGACCCATAACGGGCTGCCTGCAGTCGTTAGTTAATTCCGGCGTTGGCTCCGTGCGCGGACACGCCTTGCACTGACTCTTTTTTCCCTCTCTGTCGAGGTAGAAACCAAACCCCATTCGGGTTCGCGCTGATCTATGGTTCCAGCGCGGTCACGTGCCTCGGCAGGCGGAGAATTCGATTCAGTTCAAGTGAGAGGCAGGCAGTCCTGCCCACTCGGTGTTCGTCCTTATAGGCTGCGGAGGCCCGCAGAAAGAGACGTAAACAATATGTCCTCCCCCAAGACCCACACCAATCTTCTGAGGCTCGCTCTTCCTTTGCTTGCCACCGCCGCGCTGTTCGCCACCGGCTGCAGTAACGGCTCCATGTCAAGCTCATCCACGCAGGGCGCCACCACTGGCCCTGCATTCGTCATCGGTACTGACGCACCTCTCGCCAGCGTGGTTTCATTCCCTGTGGAAGTTGAGAGCGTCGTCCTCACTGGCGCCACCAACTCTAACAACCTCGTCAGCGGCAGTCCGACCGTGGACTTCGCCCGCTTCAACGGCCTGCAGACGCTCATCGACATGAACGATATCGACACCGGCAGCTACACCGGCGTCAACATCACGCTGGGCGCGGCCAGCATCGGCTATCTCAATACCGGCACGACGCCGTATTCCATCGCGACCATGGCCGCCACCTATCCCAGCAGCGCCACCACCTACACCGTCAGCATCCCGCTCGACAAAACACTCACAGTCGCCACAGCCGGCACCACGGACGGCCTGCGCATGGACTTCGATCTTGCCAAGTCCATCGCGGTTGACGGAACCGGTGCGATTACCGGCGCCGTCACCCCCACAATTGATGTTCACGTTGTCTCCCGCACTGACCAGGGCGGCCATATCGATACCCTGATTGCCGGCGTTCTCAGCGTCAACTCGGGTGCTGGCACCTTCGTCGTCCAGGGCCCCCATGGCGAGCAGTTCAACATCACCACCAACGGAAATACTGATTGGGACGGCGGCGCCACCATCGGTGCGCTCAACACCAGCAGCATCGTTGAGATCTCCGGGTCGCTCGATCCCGCCGATCAGACGCTCGATGCAGACGAAATAGCCATCCTTGCCGATAAGGGCCTGTACGCCACAGGGCAGATCACCAATGTCACCCCTGCCACCGGCGCGGCCACGTCCTTCAACATGTATGTGCGCGCGGTTGAGCCGGCCAACACAACGCTTCTCGGCAATATCGCCGATGTCACCCTCACCGGAAGCGAGAAGTACTACATCTACTGGTTCCACAATCCGTTCACGCAGTTCCTGTTCAACTCCAGCGCGCTGGTAGCCGGGCAGGATGTCGGGTTCGGCGGATCCACGGCCAGCGTGTCGGGGACTGCGGTTACCAACCTTGATCGGATCCACCTCCGCAACTGGGGCTTTAACGGAACCATCGTAGCCGGTAGCCAGAGCGCGGCAAACGGAACGTTCCAGATGAAGGTCACTGGCTTTGCCGGCGTCCTGATTCCGGAAACCATCACCGTCTACCTGGGCACCGCTTCTGACTTCCGCTATGGCCTGGGCGCATTCACCGACCTCACCGACGGAACCAAGATCCGCGTGGTCGGCCTGTTGCTCAAGAACCCAACCAACGGCAATGTCGTGTTGCTGGCCCGTCACTGCGACGGCCTCAGCTTCACTGACTACGCCACGGCTGCTTACTAGACTTAACGCCTGACAGGAATTCTTTCCGCCGGAGCCAAAAATGGGATGGCTCCGGCGTCTTTTTTTGCTTATTGGATTGACGCATTCAAAAACGGGGTCAGCCCCTGTAATCGCACACCAGCACGGTCAGGTCGTCCTCTTGTGACCTGCCCCAGTTCTGTGCGGATGCAATCAGCCTGTCCGCAGCCTCATTCGGCGTCATTCCCCTGGTCTCTCGCAACGCAGCCATCAGCGACTCGTCGCCGAAAAGCTTGCCCTCGGTATCGCGCGCTTCGACCAGGCCATCGGTATACAGCAGCAGGCGATCCCCGACCTCAAGTGGCAATGTCCTGTCGGAATATTCAGCCGCGGCCGATGCCGCCAATAGCAACCCGTTCTCCGCGATCTCCGTCACCATTCCCTTCCGGAGCAGCAGCATGGGTGGATGTCCGGCGGCCGCATAGCGAAGCTGGCGCGCTTCCGCGTCCAGATACACATATGCCGCAGTTACGTACTGTCCCTGCGTGTTCCCGCAGAGCGCGATGTTCATGCCGGCCAGCAGCTGCGCGGGGTGCGCGGCGTTGTTGCGCTGCGAGACCGCGGCCATCTTGACCATCGAAGCGATCAACGCAGCCGGCATGCCGTGCCCTGAAACATCGGCAATGAAAAAACCAGCCTGGCGATCGCCTGCCAAAAGAAAGTCATACAAGTCGCCGGCAACGGCGTTCATGGGCACGTAACGTGCCGCCACGCGAAAGTCCTTTGACGCTGGAAAGTCTCCGGGCAGAATTGAGAGCTGAATGCGGCGAGCCAACTCCAACTCTGATTGAATCTCTCCGAGTTCCACATCCCGCTCCAGGGTGCGGCGTGCGGCCACGTATCCTAGGCACCCGAGCAGAACCGCAAACCCATAGGGTTCGATCTTCGAATGAAATACGAGTCCGCTCATGATGTTGTCCCAAAGGGACAGTGCCACAAAGCACAGCACGCCAATGCGCACCACTGCGAAATCGCGATCTTTTCTCGCCTTCTTACCGATCGATCGCGCCAGCAGGATCCAAAGGACCCCTGTTACCAAGGCTCCGTTGATGGCGTCAAAACTGCGCTGTGGGCCGAAAGCAAGAGCACCCAGAAAAAGCAGGAAGAATACGACGTTGATCGCATGCCCCAACCGCGTTAACCGGAGCCCCCGCCCAAGAAATCCAGCCGCTCGAAAGAACATGAATGCCGGAATCGGAATCAGGTAAGAGATTCCTATGCGCAGCCGGTCGAAAATCACGTTGCCCTGGAATTCGATGCCCAGTACTTCCGCCTGCATCCACATGCGCAGACCGTACAGACCGGCAAAGACGGCCATCCACACCAACAGGGAATCGAAGCGCCTGCGCAAAGCGCAGAAAGCCATCGAAACCATGGCCACGGTTAGGAATGCCGACCCAAGAAACAGGAATGGCTCATCCTTGTGGAAGGCCCGCAAAACGTCGGCCGCTGTAAGCTGTGCGTCAATTACGAGCATTGCGGGAATGGTATAACACTGCGCAAGGTTACTGACTCCATAACGGGGCTGATGTGGGTGCTGGGATTTTGAAACACCTCACAACAAATCCGCAATCGGCGGAAACGTCAGCAGCAAACTCAGCACCAGCAACCCGAGCGCAATCCTGCTGATCCGCCCGATCGCCACGTCCTTCTTCTGCCACTGCCACTCCAGAACGCCCCACACCACGAGCCATAGCACGAGCGAAACCATGGTTATGCCCGACAGCGGCCCGGTGGGCCTGTAGAAGTTCATCATGCTGTTGATTGAAGCCACCTTGTCGGCGGCAATGTCGAGAACGGCAATCGCAAATGCTCCAATCCCCGCGGCCAGAATGCCAGCCGCGCCGGAGCCATTCGTCATCCCCCGATTAAATGAACCTGACGTATGCGCGCTCATTGTCATTTCCCCTCCGCAAGGTGAATCGTTGCGCCACCGTCAACCGGCGCGTTCTTGTTCAGCATGGCCCCAAAGAATCCTGCAATCCCCGCTGCCAAAAACGAAATCAACGTAAAGCCGAGCACCGCGTTGCGCAGCTCGGGATGATGCTTCAAGTTGCGCCCGTAACGAATGAACACGGCGGCCGCCATGGTCATGGAGATCGGCGCAAAAAACGCGATGTATTCCTTCCACTCCATGCCCACGTTGTGCCAGCCACTCGTTGTCGGCTTCGAGAGCAAAAGATAGCGCGGATACGCGCTCAAATTGGCCAGCCCCGCAGGCGGAACTGCGCGATACCACGGATAAACAATATAGGCGCCCGACAAAACGGCGAGCCACGCCAGCACCGCCATCGTCACGAGATAAATCTTGAGGAACGACTCGTCCCTGGCCGTTACCGGTGATTCGGCCGCTGGCGCATACCGCCGCCAAAGCTCAACAATCACCCCCGAGCACAACAGCAGATACAGCGCCCCGAATCCCATCCCGTGGATCATCGTCCACAAGCTGCGCTCCGTAATCTCCATTCCTTCGCCTCGCTCTCTTCGCCCTCAGTTGCCCATCCGGTTGCCCAGCCCCGCCATCCAATTCATTGCTGCGCTCGCCGGCTCATCCTTCTTGTCGCCTTTGTCCTTGCCCCATGTCCAATACATGCCCAGGTACGCGTAGTTCTCCGTTTGTCCCGCAACCGAGTGCCCATAGCAGAACAGAAGCTGCTCATTCGTATTGTGCTTGAAGTGATAGTAGCCGCCCACATCGATCATGGCCGACTGCTCCGTCTGCGCCGCCGCGTAACCCTCGCGCCCGTGCGCAAACACCTCGGCGCCCAGTTCCCACTGTTCGCTCAACTCCCGTTTCACCAGCCAGCCCGTATACGGAAAATCGCGATAGTTTGCCTGCGGCACAATCTGGTAGCCGCCTCCGCCGTCAAACAGCCACTTGCCCTCGTTCTTCTGCAGCCAGATGGGCACCTTGTACCACACCTTCCCCACGCCCAGCCCCTTGTCAAAGCTGCCCGTAGGCATCTCGAACATGGGGAACATGCCGATCTGCGGAAAGTGTTTCGTCTCCTTGATGAACGCGACCTTCACGCCGAGCTCCATATCCGTCAACCCGAATTCCGTGGGCCCGGTGCCGCCGGGCAGGTAGACCTTGTTGTTTGATGGCGCCACCACCCCCCACGGCAAAATCGCGTGCAGTTGAACCCGCGGCAGCGCGCCCCAGTTGAACTCGAAGGCCGGGCCCACTGAATCCATCTCCGCGGGCGTGCCGTCCACACCGCCAAAAATGTAGAACTCGTAGTGATGCAGATCTACAGGCACAGGGTCGTCGGTCTGGTAGGGAGGCCCCTGCGCCCACAGCCGCGAAGCCGTTAGCAGGCAAATCAGGACCAGTGCCACCTTGGTCCATGTGCCGGGAACTTTCATCTACGCTCCTGCCATGAGGCTTGAAGAACGAAACCTGTGGGGAATTTCAACGACGGAATCAACCAGGGCCCTCGAGCAAACCAGGGCCTGTCTACACCTTTGATGCAGCTCCGCTTTGATGCACGCGGCATCCTTTTGCAAATTGATCGTAGCGACACGTTGCCTGCGCGTCTACGGGGTTTTCACGATATTCATCTGCCTTTAACCAGCCAGCTGCTTCTTCACCAGCTCGCTCACCGTACGGCCCTCGGCGCGCAACCCACTGGCCTGCAGCCTGGCCTGCACAGCCTTCATCACCAGGCCCATCTCCTTGGGCGTCGGCTTCTTGTCGAGCGTGGCCTCAACCTCGCTCACCGCGCCACCCACCAGCGCGGCCAGACCGGCCTCGTCCAGCGCCTTGGGCAAAAACTCCTCAATCACCACGATCTCCGCTGCCTCAATCGCGGCCAGGTCCGCGCGGTTCCCGTTCGTGAACTGCTCAATCGAGTCCCGCCGCTGCTTGATCATGGTCGCCAACACCTGCTCGCTCTCCGGCTGGGTCAGCGGCGCGCGCTTTTCAATCGACTTGTTCTTCAGCGCGTTCTTGATCAGCCGCAGCGTCTGCGTCCGCGTCGCGTCGTGCGCCTTCATGGCTACCACAACCTGTTGACTGACAAGGGCTTCGAGTTCGCCTGCTTCGGTCATTTCCTGGCTCCTGTTTCTGCTCCGGGGCTTGCCTCTTGGTTCTGGCCCTCGCCGCCTGCAAAACGCAGCGCAAGCGGCTTCTGCCAAAAGAGAATTGTACCGATTCCGCCTCGCAGACGCGCAGATCCCTTGTTTTGACCTCTCCCACCTCTTGAATTCTCGTTTTTGCACAACGAACAACTATCACATAAACCACAAAAGTGTGTATTATGTGATTATTCGCTACCGGAACTACAACCTACAACTTCATCCGGTCCGAAACGAGGGAAAAATGATTCGGAAGACACGCCTCTTCACACCCGGCCCAACCCCGCTGCTTCCAGCCGCCCAGTTCGCCATGGCCGCTGCCGACATGCATCACCGTACGCCCGAGTTCCGCGCCCTCTTCCAAAAGGTGCTCGCCCAGCTCAAGGTTTTTGTCGGCACCAGGAACGACGTCCTTCTTCTCTCCTGTTCCGGCACCGGCGCCATGGAGGCCTCGGTCTCCAATCTCACCTCGCCCGGCGACCGCGTCCTGGTGCTCACTGCCGGTAAATTCGGCGAGCGCTGGACCGGACTGGCCAAGGCCTTCGGCTGCGAAGTCGACGTGCTCTCCGCCCCCTACGGGCAGACCTTCGACCTCGCCGAAGTGAAAAAAGCGCTCAAGCCTGAGCACAAGGTGGTCTACACCCAGGCCACGGAAACCTCCACGGCCGTGCGCCACGATATTGAGGCCATCGCCAAGATCGTTAGCGCTACGGACTCCATCCTCGTCGTCGACGGCATTACCGGCCTCGGCACCACCCACTTCGACGTCGACGNNGCCATGGAGAAGACCAAGAATCCGCGCTACTACTTCGACCTCCGCAAGGAGCGCAAGAACGCCGTCAAGGGCGAAAGCGCCTATACGCCGGCCGTGGCGCTCATCGCCGGTCTCGGCGCGGCGCTCGACTACATCGCGGGACAGGGCGGTGGCGACCTGGAAAAAGGCCGCATCGCTCTGATCGACAATGCGCAAGTGAATGCCGAAGCTACGCGCGCAGGCCTTGTCGCGCTCGGCTTCACGCTCTTCGCGCCCACCGCGCCCGCCGCCGCAGCCACTGCCGTTGCCGTCCCCGAGGGCATGGATTCAGGCACCGTCGTCAAGGCGCTCAAGACGCGCTTTGCCGCTGTCACCGCCAACGGTCAGGGAGAGATGCAGGGCAAGATCTTCCGCGTCGCTCACCTCGGCTTCTTCGACTATCTCGACACCGTCGCCCTGCTCGGCGCCATGGAGCACATCGCCAAGGACACCCTCGGCCTGCCGGTCGTCTACGGCCAGGCAGTAGCCGCCGCGCAAGAAGTCTACGCAAAAGCAACGAAGAGCTAGTGAACAGTGGACAGTGATCAGTGAACAGGCGTTGGTTTTTGCCTTTCACTGATCACTATCCACTGCGCACTTTCGACTGACACTGCGGGTGCCCCCGGTCCCGCGTTTGGGACCGGGGATGCTAGAAGCTAGAGGCTAGGAGCTGTTTTTATGGAACTCACCTTCGGAGAAAAGCTGCTGATCGCCCGCAAGCAGCTCGACCTCTATCAATACCAGATGGCTGAAAAGCTGGGCGTACACGCCAACTCCATCACCAAGTATGAGCGCGGCGAAGGAAAGCCGCACGCGGCTGTCGTGCGCATGTTCGATCTGCTCTGTGAGCAGCAGGGCATTCGCTTTGACCAGTACGAATCCACGCAGAAGGGCAAGGGAGACCAGATGAAGATCGTGCTTGCTGAAAAGGTTTCTCCGGCAACACTGGCCGTGTTTGCGGCCGAGCCGGATTGGGAAGTGAAGACTCACGACCAGTTGCCCGACGGCCTTGCCGCCGCGCTTGCGGACGCCGACGCTCTCGTGGTTCGTTCCGCCGTGCAGGTTGACGATGCCCTCATGGAAAAAGCGCCCAAGCTGCGCGTCATTGGCCGCGCCGGCGTCGGCGTGGACAACATCGATGCTGAAGCAGCCACGCGCCGCGGCATCGTCGTCATGAACACGCCGGGCGCAAACGCCGTTGCCGTCGCCGAGCTCACCATCGGCCTCATGCTCGCGCTCGCCCGCAAGCTGCCCGCGGCCAACGCCTCAATGCACGCCGGCAAGTGGGACAAGAAAAACCTGCAGGGCGCTGAGCTGCGCGGCAAGACTCTCGGCATTCTCGGTCTCGGCCGCATCGGACTTGAAGTGGCCCGCCGCGCCCGCGGCTTCGGCCTTGAAATCATCGGCAGCGATCCCTTTGTCTCCGCCGCAGTTGCCCGCGAAAACGGAATTCGTCTGGTCACCATCGACGAGCTCATCGCCGGCTCAGACTACCTCACGCTCCACGTGGGCCTCACGCCCCAAACCACCGGCATCATCAACGAACGCACTCTCGCAAAAATGAAGAAGGGCGTGCGCATCATCAACTGCGCGCGCGGCGAGCTGGTTGAAGATGCGGCCCTGGTCGCCGCGCTCTTGAGCGGCCATGTGGCCGGCGCGGCGCTTGATGTTTTCACCGTCGAGCCGCCCAAAGAGTCGCCCTACTTCGCCATGGACAACGTCATCCTCACCCCGCACGTCGCCGGCTCCACGGGCGAGGCGCAGGAGGCCGTCGGCATTCAAATCGCCGCCCAGGTGCGCGACTATCTCAAGCTCGGTGTGGTGCAGAATGCGGTCAACCTGCCTTCGCTCACTCACGAGGAGTACAAACAACTCTCGCCGTTCATCGACATGGCTGGCCGTCTCGGTGCGTTTCTTGCGCAGGCCGGCAAAGGCGGCATCGAGTCCGTCGATCTGGTCTACAGCGGCACGCTCGCTGAAGCAAAAACAGATCTGGTGCGCAATGCGGCCATCGCGGGCCTGCTGCAGGGCTCTGAAAATGTGAATCGCATCAACGCCAACGCCGTCGCCCAGGAGCGCGGCATCCGCATCTGCGAGCAGAAGGCTGAAACCCATCGTGGCGGAGCGGGCAGCGTGCTCACCGTCGAGCTGCACACCGCCAACGGAACCAGCCGCGCCAGCGCCACCGTCATTCATGGCGAGCAGCCCCGCCTGCTCGAGTTCGACTCTATCGACATCGAGACCCCGCTGGAAGGAAATCTGCTGGTCTGCCGCAATCTCGACGTGCCCGGCGTCATCGGCCGCATCGGCACCATCCTCGGCGAGCAGGGCGTCAACATCGCCAACTTCGCTCTCGGTCGCGAGCGCGCCGGAGCCAAGCCCGTCAAAGCTCTCGCCCTGGTCCAGGTGGACGCACCGGTCAGTGAGAAGGTGCTTGCGGCTCTCGCCACCATCGAGGCGCTGCTTGAAGCCCGCTCGGTGGTCCTTTAGCAGGTTACGAAAAAACTCTTTAGGCCGCGATGGGTGCCCCGGTCTCGTTTTTGAGACCGGGGATCGTAAGAAATCTGCTTCGAGATGTGCCCCATCCATTGCACGATTTTTGCGCAATGGGTGGGCGTCAGCAACCCGATTGCTTACATACAGCCCAGGCACCGCCGCACATACGCAACCTGTCCCAGGTGATACCACTCGTGGTGCGAAAGAAAGATCACAACCCCGCTCATCTTTCCGTCAAAGCTCGGCGGTAATGTGTGGGGCGGCGGCGGCAGAGCCTCAGCAAGCTTCTCCTCCGATGCATTCTCAAACGCAGCCGCGAGGCTCTTCTTCGAGTCCTGCCACGCGTCGATCATCTCGCTCACCGTGGGCGGTACCTGGCCCTCCTCCGGCTTTGCCGCGCGCGCAAACTGGCCCAGCCACGGCCTTGTCCACGTCGATCCCAGAAATCGAATCGTCGATGAGCGCGCCCAGATCATGTGACCCACAATCCAAAGCAGATTGTTTTGCGCACCGCTGGGCAGCTCCAGCCACTGCGCCTCGGTTACGTTTTTGAAGCCTCTCTCCAACATGTTTGCGTTGAAAGCGAACGCCGCTGCCGCCGGCGCCACTGATGGGGGAATTGCCATTGTGCTCTTTCTCCTTTGCGCTTCGGCGTTCGTCGCCCACGCGCCCTGCTGTGATTGAACCGTGATTTAACTTCGCCGAAAATCCTCGCCGCGCCTCAGGCGTACACGGCATTCGGCATCGGCAGCACTTCATACTTGAAGCCCTTGTCCGCGAGAATCACCGGATCCCCCGCGGTCAGGGTGTTCGCTTCTAAAGCCTCATCCACGCGCATGATGCCCACGCCCCACCCGCCGGCCGGATCGGCGAC
>PLST01000226.1 GCA_003164255.1 Acidobacteriaceae bacterium
GAATTGAGTACGGTTATAGTGGGCGTTATGCGGTGCACTGCATAACGCCCATTATGTGGAGGGCGTGATTATGTGGAGTTTCTTCGCGAATACCGCCTAGATGCATTGCTCAGAGAACTTACCGCTCCGCATAATCCCATGCGGCGGGCGGGGAGCCCGCAGCATGGTCTATTTTTCCGACGATCGGCGCAAGGTGGGGTCTAAGGTGCCCCTTGGAGCGATGCGATCAGCGCGTCTGGAGCCTTGAATCGNNTAAATCTCGGTCGTGCGCATATCGCTGTGGCCCAACCAGAGTGCAACCTTTCGAATATCGCGAGTGGCTTGAAGCATAATCAGAGCGCAACTGTGCCTGAGTTGGTGTGGCGAGACAGAACGCCCCTTGAGGTCGGGAAGCTTCCCCGCCGCGACCCGGACGTGCTTCTCCAGGACATATTCGAAGCCCGCCCGCGTCATGGGATCTCCAGCAGCATTCACAAACAGTTCGGAAGAGCGGATGGGACCACGGACAGCGAGCCACGCTCGCAGATCGGTGGCAGTTTCCTTCCACAGCGGGAGGCATCGCTCCCTCCTGCCTTTTCCGCACACCCTGATGCTTGGAGGATGACGCAAGGAAAGCCCTTCAAGTGGCAGTTCCACCAACTCAGACACTCGAAGACCGCAAGCGAAGCAAAGATGCAGCATCGCTCTGTCTCGGATTCCTAAACGGGTCGCGAGGTTTGGAGCCTCCAGGATCGCCCGCATTTGCTTCATCGTGAGGTGTTGAACCAGGGCTTGGTCATGNNGCGCGAATCTGATGTACCTGTTCGAGTGAAGAAGGTACGCGCAATTCGACGTACCGCATAAAAGCCTTGACTGCTGCCAGACGGGAGTTGCGGGTGACGGGGGTGTTTGAGCGAGCCTTCTCGATATGTCGCAGGAAGTCGAGTACCAGTGCCGCAGTGATGTGTTCTACGCACAATTGAGAAGGTCTCGTCCCCAGACGTCCAGCTGCAAATTCGAACAGTAGTCGGAATGCGTGAGCATACGTTTCGCAGGTATTCGGACTGTAGCCACGCTCGATTGGCATGTGCTCTCGGAGAAAGGCGGTGATGAGGGGCGCGATGGGTGTCATGCGACCTCCTTGCCAACCAGAGCCTCGGCGGACGCAGCGATATCTGTCATCAGTTCTGGAGTTGCCTCGAGATACCAGTAGGTATGGGTGATATCCGCATGCCCAAGGTACGTTGCCAGTGCCACAAAATGAGCAGCAACATCTTCGCGTCGCGTCGGGCACTTTTCCAAAGATCGGGTTGCGAATGTGTGTCGCATATCATGAATTCGACACAGGCGTGTCCCCGTTTGAGTGATCCCAGCATGCAGAGTCAATCGGCGAAATGTGTATTCTGCCATCTTCGAGCTGATACCGCGCATCCTCGAAGAAAGGAACAAATGATCATCTACCGCTGGAATGGCAACGCGGGAGGCAAGATATGCGTTCAAGGCGTCTTTAACCGTGGAATGCAAAGGAATCAAGCGACTTTTGCCGCCCTTGCCCCGGCGAATGAGAAGCACACCGTCTGGCTGCACATCACTCAGGCGTATGTTGAGGGCTTCCGATATGCGCAACCCTGTAGAGGCGATCAGCCCGAAGAGTGTTGCATACGCTGCGCGATGAAGAGAGTAAGTTCTAGGAAGCTTTTCTGTCGCCGCGACAATTCTTCTTAGCTCTTCCGAAGAAAAGATGTAGGGCATTAGTCGGCCCTGCGGAGGTGGAAAAAGGTGAGACGGAGGGATCTCATGTCCTGGATCCTCCGCGTGCAGGAAACGAGCAAGCAGCGTGACCGCGTTGAGGCGCACGTACCTCGTGCCTGGGGTAGAGGCTGCGGTGGCCCATGCTACAGCTGTGGATACCCTGATGTGAGTATCGCCCTGGCACTTCGCAAATTCGGCATACGCGGTGAGCAGCCGGCCTGTCTGCAGAAGGCCATAACCGAGTTTCCTGCGGAGTGCGACATATCGTTTGACCGAACTCATTAGCATGACGCCACCCCCGGCCACGGCTGGGCGACGGTGGACAGCATGCCGATATCCACTTTGGCATACCGGGCAGTTGTTTGAGGCGAACGATGGCGAAGAACAGAGCCGATGCTGGCAAGAGACGCACCTTGTCGCAGCATCGTTGTTGCGGCTGAATGCCGGAGAACATGAGCTCCGCGGACAGGCGAACTCACTCCGGCACGCTCCAATGCTCCCCGAACNNTGCCGTTCCCACCTCCTGCGGCAGGGGCAGAAGATCGTGACGCCGGCCTTTGCCGCAGACTTTGATCGTCCCGTTTGTCCAGTCAACATCAATCAATCGCAGCTTGACAACGTCACCTGAACGCAGCCCTAGGCGGGCAAGGAGCAAGATTATGGCTTTGTCCCGCAGGCCCATCCCGTCGGTCGAACATGAAGCAATGACTCGATCTACGTCCTCGGACGCGAGATACTTTGGTATTGACGATAGTTTTCGCGAAGCATAAGCAGGCAGGGCGTACTCCAACCCACTCTTGCATCGCCCTGTTGCCCCGAGGAACCGGAGATAGCTTCGCACGGCAGTGGCTCCGAGCTTCGCGGATGAGGAGCCGTGGCGTGCCCCTCGGGTCAGAACAAACTCACGCAACCCAGGAGGACTGTAAGTATGTGGATCGCTACCAACAGTTGCGATGAACTCCTCCAGAACTCTGCGATAAACATCCAAGGTCACCTGCGTCACGCCCCTTTGCTCCAGCATCCATGAATAGAACTCTTGGAGCATCGGAGCGGAGCAGGCGTGAGAATCAGCGCCGGTGATTTGTGCGAGAAGGCCCCGTTCCCCTAGAAACCGAAGGAAATGCCGGGCAACACTGAGAGATTCGCGCCTGGGGCCGCGTTCATACGGGACATGCGGATCTGACTTGAATTGCTTTGCACATTCTTGTAGTCCTTCCGCAAAATCTTCAGCAGTTCTTCCAGTCTTTGTCAGCCAATCGGTCCACCCGGCAAAGGATTGAAGCATTCGAAAGAGTGATCGCTTATTGTGCCCTCGGGCATGCAACCAATCCGAGAAATCATCAACATGGTTGGCGGCAGGACCTCCTCTGAGTCGTTTCCGCGTGATTCTTGCACTTACATAATCTTCGAGCATGTTGTCTCCTTTGCTATCAAGGAGACACGATCGCGCCACATTTATCACTGACGGATGGGCGGCGAAGCGGCCAAAACCCGCGAGACCGGGCCGAGTCGGGGGTTCTTCAGCGAAACGCCCGGTATGACTGAAAGCATCGCGCTCATCTGTCACAACTCCACCTTCTGATTGACGTCTAAACCATCCGATCAGCGGAAGACTCCAGACCTCATGCGTGCGATGCTTCTATGGCAGAGGCGCAATGACCGGTAAGCAACTTGCAACCGGTCACAAACATTCGAGGCCTTCGAACCTACAGGCCTTCTCCACAAACAATGGTTTCTTCAAATCAGAGAAGCGCTCTGCACCTGGATTTGATTCNNAAAAAGCTTGGACTTGTGCCATCAATACATCCCTTCCTACGATCCGAACGTCGTTCCGGGCCCATTTCATAAGGATGAAAGGTCCAGCGAGTGAACTGACGGTGCGAGTGATCCTTGTCGAGAAGACGGGTACCGGATATGCCTATGAGGGATTCGGAACCTGGCGGCAATGCAGGCGTTGGATCGTCCAGATATCGGGATGCGTGATCCTTGCGGAGCAGTTTGCCGCGGTTCAAAAATGTCTCAAGCTGAATCGTCTGGCAACGATTGATGAAGTGCAAGCTTCCTTTCACGATCTTGAGTCGGTGGGATTTCGACGTGGGACCAACTGAACGCAGGAGATTCGGACCTGACCGGGATACTCGTCCAGAATCCGCACGGGCCGTCGTGCGTCATGCCAGGGACGCATTGACCGATCCGGCATGGCCTCTCCGACATGACTTTGCCAAAATGGAGACAGCATTGCACAGATCCAGTTACCATCCACTCGACGCTCTTCTCCTGAAAGCGGATCACCGATGAATCAACTGACCAGGCTGGTAATCAAATCTGTAATGTGCGTTCTTTGTCTGGGATGCAATTCCGGGCAGGCCACATCTCACGCTATGCCTGTAGCGCCGGATTTTGCGCTCCGGAATCTGCATGGAGATGTCGTGCGACTGAGCAGCTTTCGAGGGCATACGGTAGTTCTCGATTTTTGGGCATCCTGGTGCCCGCCCTGCATTGCTCAGGTTCCGTCGATGCGCCGATTGACCGACAAGTACAAGCCCCAAGGGGTCATCGTGCTTGACATCGACGTATTGGACGAGCAGGAGATTGTCCAGAAGTTCCTTGCCGAGCATGGGCATTTTGGATCCGACGTGCTGCTGACGTTAACCGACGAGAGTACGATGAGCGCCTTTGGGGTCGAGCAGTTTCCTTCAACGATCGTTGTTGACAAGCGAGGCAGGATTGTCGCCAGTTATTCGGGGGGCGCCCCGGACGATTTCGCAAAACTCGAGGCAACTATCAGGAGGCTCACATTTCCTTCGCCTGCTCAAAGGACTGCGAAGAACTGAAGGGTAATTTNNTCTCCATCGGATGGGCGATGACAATGCATGTCCGCAGCACTATCTTGGTCCTGATTTTCATCGAGCAAACGCAGTGGAGGCGATCCGCACTCGGCAACTAACCTGCCGAAGAGTTCTTGTTCGCGGCGGTGGGTTTGCCACAAAAAATGGATTTGGAGGTTCGCACCTTGGCGACTCGACTTCGCCGCATATCGCAGATTGTGTTCTTCATCGCATTTGTCGCTTTGCTGCTACGCACAAAGCTGTTCGTCTCTTTAGGCGCCGATCGACCACCGGCGATTCCGGTCAATCTCTTCTTCAAGGTGGATCCGCTGGCTGCCCTGGTCAATCTGCTGGCAGACCACGCTCTCTATCGTGGGCTGGCGTGGTCTCTGATCATCCTAATTCCTACCTTGTTTCTGGGGCGCTTTTTCTGTGGCTGGATCTGTCCCATGGGCAGCCTGAATCACTTCCTGGGTAACCTCCGTTCAGAGTCCAAGGGGCGCAAGATACGGATTGCGGCCAATCGCTACAAAACGTGGCACACGACGAAGTATTTCCTGTTGATCGCCGGACTGATTGCGGCACTTTGGCGTAGCAACGTTGTCGGTTGGATCGATCCCTTCAGCTTGTTTGTGCGATCGACGGGTGTGTCTGTTCTGCCGGCGGCGGCCAGCAAAAAGTATTACGTTGTCTACCAGCCTCACTACTGGCCGAGCCTTGTGGTGTGCGCGGGCTTTCTCGCTCTGCTCCTGATGAATCTGCGCATCACGCGTTTCTGGTGCCGGGCGCTGTGTCCGCTGGGTGCGCTGCTGGGAGTTGCATCGCGGTGGTCGATTCTGGGGTTGCACAAGGATGCCGCAACCTGCAACAAGTGCAGCCGCTGCGAGATCAACTGCCAGGGTGGCGACGATCCAATCGGCGGGGCGCCATGGCACAAGACAGAGTGTCACCTTTGCTTGAACTGCGTAGAGGCCTGCCCCCACGGAAGCCTTGAGTTTCGCTTCTCGCGCAACTTCCAAACGACGCCGGAGGTTGTGGGAACAAGCCTGAGCCGCCGGAAAACATTGGCCGCGGTAGTGACCGGTCTCGCCGCCGTGCCCTTGCTCCGTGCGCAAACCGGGCTGGGCAAAGGACGCAACGACAGGCTGATACGACCACC
>PLST01000028.1 GCA_003164255.1 Acidobacteriaceae bacterium
CCCAAGTCGGCGATTCGCGAGATTCGCATCAATCAGAATCCCTACTCTGCCGAGTTCGACCGGCTGGGCTACGGGCGCATTGAGATTCTGACCAAGCCGGGCACCGACAAGCTGCACGGGCAGGCCTTCGCCATGGGCAACGACAAGAGCTTCAATACCGGAAATCCGTTTACCCCAAACGTTCCCGACTATCACAGCTACCAGTTCAACGGAACCCTGAACGGATCACTCTCGAAGAACGCCTCTTTCTTTGTCAGCGCCGAGCGGCGTAACACGCAGAATGCCAACATCTATGACGCTGAAATCGGCAATAATGTCTTCGACAACGGCGCGCTGCTGAATCCTCACACGCGCACCAACGCCTCAGCTCGCCTCGACTTGCAGATGGGTCAGAAGAATACGCTTACGGCGCGCTACGGGATCTATCACGATACCGACAACAGCGACCTGGGCAGCACCATCGCTTTGCCCACCCAGGCCACTTCCTCCACTTCAACGGATCACTCCATCCAACTGAGTGACGCCCTCATTATCAACAACCACATCGTCAACGAGACCCGCTTCCAGTATCGCCACGAAGCCTCTTCAGAGACTCCGGCGAGTACCGACCCGGCGGTTTCAGTATCGTCGTACTTCACCGGTGGCGGCTCCTCGGCTCAGCGCTCCGACGATCACTCCAACAGCTTCGAGTTGCAGAACCTGACCACCATGTCTTTGGGCGCTCATGCGGTCAAATTCGGCACGCGGTTGCGTGATAATCGCGACAGCAACTCCACCAACGGGGGCTTCAACGGCAGCTTTACCTTCGCCGCGCTAGACGCCTACACCAACGCAACGGCGGCCCTGGGAAGCAACAGCTTTGTCTCTGGCCTTTCAGCGGACGCACTGCCGCAAACATTGAGTTACACCACCGGCCCGCAGGCAGCCAGCGCCAGCGTCTTCGACGCGGCGGTCTTCGTGCAAGACGACTGGAAGGCAAACAAGAATCTGACTGTTTCCGGCGGCCTGCGCTGGGAGTCGCAAAACCACATCTCCGACCACAGCGACTGGGCTCCCCGCGCGGCTCTGGCTTATGCACTCGACGGTCACAAGACCGGCAAAACCAAGACCGTGCTGCGCGCAGGCTACGGCCTCTTTTATGACCGCTTCTCATTGGGTTCAGTGATGAACCTCGTTCGCGATGGCGGCAACGCCAATAGCCAGACGCAGCATACGATCACGAACCCTTCCTGCTTTGCGAACAGCTTTATCACCAATCTGACTAGCGACGAGCTGGCTAGTTGCATCAGCTCGTCCAGCGCAGCCACCACCAGCACCAACACCATCATGCAGGTTGCGCCCAACTATCACTCGCCTTACACGCAGCAGTTCGGCGCCAGCCTCGAACGCCAGTTGACGAAGAGCACCTCGCTCACGGCCACCTACCTGCACTCCTTTGGTGTGCATCAGATGGCCACCATCGACGCCAATGCCTATGAGCCAGGAACCTTCGTCTATGGCAGTTCCACATTGACCGGCACGCGGCCCGATCCAACCAAGGGCATCGTGGACGAATACTATCCCGAGGCGGTCTTCAAGCAGAACCAGTTGATCCTGAACATCAACGCCAAGTTGACTCCCAACTTGAACGTGATGGGCTTTTACAACTACACCTCCGCGCACTCCAACACGGGAGCGGCGTCGAACTCCTACAACCTGAACCTGAATTACGGGCGCGCCAGCTTCACTCCGAGCAATATGATCTTCATGATGGCCAACTACCAGGCCCCCTGGGGCGTGCGCTTCAATCCATTTCTGATTGCCCAGGCGGGCAGACCCTACAACATCGCCACCAACAACGATCTTACTGGCGACAACTTCTTCAATGACCGGCCGTCGCTGGCAGATGCATCCCTGTGCAACACCACCGCCGGCGCAACCACAACGCCGCACTACGCGATGACTTCCTTCGGCTGCCTCAACACCCAGCCCACAAGCAGCGACACCGTTATCCCCATTAATATGACCAACGGCCCGGCTGCAGTGACGCTGATGCTCCGTGTTAGCCGCAGCTTCGGCATCGGCCCGAAGGTAGCCGCAAACGACAGCCAGGCGGGCGGCGGACCGGGTGGCGGCGGACCGGGGGGTGGTGGACCTGGAGGCGGACCGGGTGGTGGCCGTGGCGGACCTGGTGGCGGCTTCGGACCGGGAGGCTTTGGCGGCAGCGGTGGACGACCTGCGCGCGGAATGGCCGACTCGCCTACTTCGCGCAAATACAACCTGACGTTCAGCGCGCAGGCGCAGAACCTCTTCAACGACATCAACTACGGAACGCCCAGCGGAACGGTGATTCCGACGCTCACCACCGGCTCAACCGTGGTGGGTCCTGGCAGCCGCTTCGGGAAATCGACCAGTCTGGCTGGAGGTCCATTCTCCTCCAACGCGGCCGCGCGACGCATCTTCTTCCAGGCAACGTTCGCGTTCTGACGAAGACACACAAAGAAAACGGCGGGCCGGAGCATTGCGCTCCGGCCCGCCGTTTTTGTGCCGGTTTGCTCCTAGTGTTTTGCCGCCGTCACCGTGGCGGGCCGGCCATCGGTGGCGAAGGCATCGGCAAGGGAGATGACCTTCAATTGCGCCTTCAGCTCATCAAGGGAGGCCGCGCTGGTGACCTTGATCTCCGCCGTCTCACCCGGCAACAGGTCAAAGTAGTTGTCGGAAAGCCCGACATCGAGATTGCCAAAGGAGAGATAAACACTGCGCGCCAGCACCGGAGACTGGATGCGAATCTTGTAGCTGCCCTTCGCCCCGGTGCTTTCGACCTTTAACTGGGCCGGTTTCAGATGTACTCCCTTGACGGGAGCCAGATAGGCCAGGTTGCGGGAGAGTTGGACTCCACCGCTGGTGAGTTCAGCCATGACAAAGACTTGCGAAGTGTCGGCTGCGCCTGCGTCGGTCAGTTTTTTCAGCGGCCAGTCGAAATAGACTTTGCTTGCGAGCGGCGCAACATCCACGGCGCTGGTTTCCTCCAACAACACTTTGCCATCGAAGTTCATCAGGCGCACACGCAGCGAGCCGGGCTCGGCCGTGGTCTTGTCACTGACGATGTAGACCTTCACCTCGCCGTCCTCGACGTGCGGCGAAACCAGGATGGGCGCATAAAAGCGGCGGGCGTAGTATTGAAGCGCCTTCCAGCGGCCGTAGTAGTCGATGGACGACCACGATGCCACCGGCCAACAGTCGTTCAACTGCCAGAAGATGGAGCCCATGGTCTCGGGGCGGCTACGCCGGAAGTGCTCGGCGCCGATCTTGATGCCCTCGGCCTGCAACACCTGGCTGGCATAAAGGAAGCTGGCGAAGTCCTTGGGCTCGGAGTAGTCCCGGAGCATGTAATCGTGAATGATGGAGTTGCCTTCGTTGTTCTTCTGGTGCGCGAGCATCACCGGCGTGAAGATGTTGGCGCGGTCCTCGGGAATGGTGAAGCTCTCGACCGTCCGCGTCTCGGGGAAGGATTGGAAGCCGTACTCGCTCACGAAGCGCCAGTGGTGCTTTTCGTAGTCGGTGAAGGGCACGCGGCCGTGCCATACGCTCCAGTCGTGCGTGTCGCCGGACTCAAACTTGTCGCCGGTCTGCTCGTAATCGGCGCTCGGCGAGCTGGGCCAGTAGGGAGTCTCGGCGTCGAGGCGCGCGACTACGCGATTCAGAATGCCGCTGAACTCGGTCAGATAGTCCTGCCACATCTGGAACTTCACTTCCGCCGGCAGCGACCCGCGACGGCCCCAGTTCAGCGCGACCTCGGTTTCGTTGTTGCCGCACCAGAGCGCGATGCTCGGATGGTTGCGCAGGCGGCGCACCTGATCCTCGGCCTCGGCCTCGATGTTCTGCTTGAAGGCATAGGTGCCTGGTTGCCAGTCGTTGCCGAACATCATGTCCTGCCAGACCATGATGCCCAGCTCGTCGCAGATCTCGTAAAACTCTTCGCTTTCGTAGTAGCCGCCNNTTAACGATGAACTGGAACGAGCGGCCCCACTTGTCCTGATGGCGGTCGAGAATGATCGTGCGCAGACCCGTGGTGACGGCGCGATTGTCGAGGTTGCTCGAAGGCGACGCCGTCGACACGTGAGCTGTGAAGTCGTAGCGCGACTGGTCGCCATATCCCGCCGGCCACCAGAGCTTCGGCTGACGGATTTCAACGGGAAGATCGATGACGTTTTTTCCAGTATGAACATTGACGGTCCGCGCAACGAAAGGCGCTTTTCCGTGGAGAGGTAGACCATGTTCCAAGTAATCGACATCGACAACAATAGTCCCGGGTTTTGCCGCCTCGATTTCAACCTCCGCATCGAGATGCGCCACCTCATTGCTCACGTCGCGCTGGCGGATGGTGAAGTCGGCGATGCGCGCCTTGTCCCACGCCTCCAGGCTCACTGATCTCCAGATTCCGCTGGTCACAAATCGCGGTCCCCAGTCCCATCCGTATTCATACGCGGCTTTGCGAACGTAGGTTTTGGCCTCGGTGCCGGTCTTCGGCTGCCAGGGATCGTTGGCCGCCACCGCCTGCGCCGCCGCAATAGGCGAGGGGAAGACGACGCGCAACTGGTTTGCTCCCGAGTGCAGCCGGCCCTTCACCGGCACGCGCCAGATCCGAAACATGTTGTCGGCGTCGAGCACCTT